>CANPZB010000031.1 GCA_947588755.1 Candidatus Gastranaerophilales bacterium
TCTGACGACTTTAGTGTGACTTTATGCAAACTGATTTCTGCGACGGTCGGAAAATTTTTGTTTTTACTATACTCGACCCTTACCATGGATAATCATCCTTAATTTCCCACCGGACGAAGTCCGGCTCTTGACTCTCTGACGACTTTAGTGTGACTTTATGCAAACTGATTTCTGCGACGGCCGGGAAATTTTTGTTTTTACTATACTTGACCCTTACCACGGATAATCGTCTTTAATTTCCCAGCCGTCATATTCAATAAGGGTCGAACAATATCCCCGTAATTTTTTACCGCATAACTCAAGCAAATATTCACGACTATAATCATTATGAGCACTAAGTTCATAGCTAGGAGTACTTCCGTTGTTATAAAAAAGAAAAACACTTTTTCCATCGGTATAATTTTCACCTGAGATACCACAGCCTAGATTAAGTTTTTTGCAGTCATTGTAATGAGGACAAAATAATAAATAATTGAGCCAAGTATCTTTATTATTTATATTGTAACCATTCCTACCGTACATATACACAGCAGAACCATTGGAAAATGTAGCTATAACGCCGCACTGTGATTTTTCCAAATTAACAGTTTTTATATAAGGCATAAAATAATCTTCATAACATTTCATCGCATCATCAGGTCCTATACCCATATCGGAATTATTTACTGAACAAGACAGAATTCCACTATGTTCAAAATTAGACAATTGATAAGCTTGACGATACATTGATGCAAAATGTTTTAACCGAACAGTCACAACTTTCTTTTTATAATTTTGGATTAATGACGGCATGGTCATTGCTGCCACAACGCCAATGATACCGAGGGTGATTAAGACTTCCGCCAGAGTGAACGCACGGCGTTGTGAAAAGTGAGAAGGTGAAAGGTGAGAAGTGAAAAGTGAGAGGTTCTTATCGGCACTTCGTGCAAGATAATTGGCTGGATTGCTTCGCATTCGCTCGCAATGACCGTACACCTCCATGTCACCCTGAACGACCATGTCATCCTGAACTTGGTTCAGGATCTTACCATTTTCACGTCTCACGGTTTTTTCTAAAATTGTTGCGTTTTTAATTTCTTCTTTCATTTTTGTTCCTTTCTTTTTTTTTTATTTATTACTTCTTTATTGTTAAGCAAATAACACCATGTCATGCTGAAATCATTTCAGGGTCTTGTATGTATAAGGATCGAAAAATAAGATCCTGAAACGAGTTCAGGATGACATGGGGAGGGTTAAGCATGACAGGACAGTGTGCTGACATGTCAGAACTAAGGTTCAGAGTCATAATACAAAGATCCTGAAACGAGTTCAGGATGACATGGTTTTTCAGGATGACAAAACGAGAACCAAAATATACGGGGCTTGTTAAAAAATCAAAAAATCGCCAAAACCTAAAGTATGAGCGGTTTACCCCCCCCCCACTTGTCCGTTTTTAATCTCTGCGTCTGTCATTTCATAACCTCCTATTTATATTATTCCCATGTACAGACGAATTCTAACATTTTCTTTAAGTTTTGTCAAGAAAGATTTATTGACTTGAAATTATTTTTGTTATAATTATATCAGGCAGTGTTTTTTGGGGAAAATATATGGAAGACAACAGCAACAAGTTAAAACCTTTTAATACTATGCATTTTTTAAATTTTGCACTGGGATTTTTCGGCTTACAGTTTGCCTGGCAGATGAGACTCATTCTCTCGGGGCCGGTAACCGAAAACCTCGGGGCATCACCGATTATATACGGGCTAATTTGGCTTGCTGGACCTTTTACGGGAATGGTAGTACAACCGCTTATCGGTAATCTGAGCGATAAAACGGTTTCACCTTTCGGCAGAAGAATTCCTTATTTATTTGCAGGTGCAATCTTTGCATCAATTGCTTTATGTATCTTCCCTAACTCGGGGAATATTGTTCATTTCATCGAAAATACAACAGGTATTCATCTGCACCATCTTACGGCACTTCTGCTCGCCGCAATTATGATTTGGGTCATTGATGCTTGCGTTAACATAGCCCAAGGACCTTACAGAGCACTTGTTCCCGACATTGTACCCGAAGAACAATATCCTATCGCCAATTCCTACATTAGTCTTGCTATAGGACTCGGTTCGGTTGTAGCGGCAGGTGCGGCTCCGTTTTTAAAATGGGCTTTCGGTTATCAAATGTCAATTAATGCTCAGTTTATGATGGCAGCTTTGGCTTTTACTCTGGGAATGACATGGACATGCCTGACAATTAAAGAACGTAAAATAAATAAAGAAAATATAACAACAGAAAATAAAACATCATTTTTGGACGCTCTAAAAGACTTTTTCAAGCTTTCCGCGGAAGTTCCAAAAATTTGTCTTATGCAATTTTTCACGTGGATAGGTGCGATGTGTATATTAATGTATTTTACGCAATACTCAATTCATACACTGTTTTCTGTGCCGGATTTAACAAGTGCGGGCGAATATACAAAAAATATTTATAATGCTACGGTTCTTGACGGTACAAATTTCGCATCAGTTTGTATGGCAATATTTAACCTTGTATGCTTTATCGCGGCTATACCTATAGGAATTCTTTCGGCAAAATACGGGAATAAAAAAATACACACAATCTCGTTAGTTTTAATGGCATTGGCATATCTTGCCGCGGCTTTTGTAAAAGATACAAAGCTGATTGCCGCATTGATGGGAATTGCAGGTATCGGCTGGGCAAGTATTTGTGCATTGCCTTTTGCCATGCTGTCCGAATTTGTAAAAAAAGGTTCGGAAGGCTCGGTAATGGGGATTTTCAATATATTCATCGCAGGTCCGCAAGTTTTTGTCTGCACACTTGTTTCGTGGTTAATAAATAAGAGTAGTTTTTCCGTTGGTTCGGATTACATAAATTACCATTGGGAATACATATTTATAATAGCTGCAATATGCCTTTTACTCGGGGCATTGGTTACTAACAGTATAAAAGAAAAGGGTTTTAAAAATTGACGGAAGAACATACAAAAAAAAGAATTTTATTGATATATCCGCCTTCAGTCGTGATGAACAGAGAGGACAGATGCCAACAGCCCACAAAAGAACTTCTTGTTATTCCTCCTTTGCCGCCCACTGATTTAATGTATATGGCTGCCGTTGCGGAAAATCAAGGATTTGAAGCCATGATAAGAGATTACAGTCAGGGTGGAAATTATGGTGACGATTTAAAAACATTTAAGCCCGATTATTTGGTCGTAAACATTGCTACGCCCACGCTTGAAAATGATTTGGAAGCCGTTAAGACTGCCAAAGAAATTTGCCCTGATATAATTACCGTTGCAAAAGGTGCGGCGTTTTTAACGTACGGTACTAATATTCTGGAAAACCATAAATCACTTGATATCGGTATTCTCGGGGAAACGGAAGAAACTTTAAAAGAAATTCTGGAAGGTAAAAACCCTGAAAAAATTAAAGGAATTTTTTATCGCCAAGGATTAAGAATAATATTTACGGGTAACAGACCTTTTATAGAGAATTTGGATTTACTCCCGTTCCCCGCAAGACATCTGGTAAACAACAATTTATACAGACGTCCCGATAACAACAAAGTTCAGGCAACGATTAAAGTTTCACGCGGATGTCCGTATCACTGCTTTTTCTGCCTTGCAACTCCCGTTTCGGGTGCTAAAGTTCGGAAAAGAAGCCCTGAAAACATAGTTGCGGAAATAAAAGAATGTGTTGAAAAATATAATATTACGAATTTCTTGTTCTGGTCGGATATTTTTAACATTGACAGAGACTGGGTTTTTGATTTGTGCCAAAAAATTATAGATTCGGGACTTAAAATAACGTGGTCTGCAAATACCAGAGCCGATACCGCGGATTTGGAAATGGCTTTAAAAATGTATGAAGCAGGCTGCAGGCTGGTAAGCATAGGGGTAGAAAGCGGTTCGCAATATATGCTTGACAAAATCGGCAAAAAAATTACGCTGAACGACATAAGAGAAACGGTTAATATATTTAAAAAAGCAAAAATAAGAATTTATAACTATTTTGTTATCGGACTTCCGTGGGAAGATGAAGACACCGTCGAAGATACAATAGAATTTGCTATTGAACTTAACAGTGATTTCATAAGCTTTTACACGGCAACACCGCTTCCGGGAACAAAGTTTTACGCTTATGCTTCACAAAATAATCTGTTTAATAATCAAACTTCGTTCAAAAATGCATATTATTATCCTTCGGTAAATACGCATTTTCTCTCAAAAGAAAGAATTTTTGAGCTTCACAAATCGGCACTGAAAAGATTTTATCTCAGACCGCTTTATATCTTAAAAATGCTTATCTCAATTCGTTCATTTGAGGAAATTAAAAACTATACAAAAGCGGCAATTAACCTTATTTTGAGGAAATAACAAAAAAAAAGAAGCCTTATCAGACTTCTTTTTTTTTGAGATTATAAACTTAAAATAAATCCGCCCTTATCAGCGTTATGTAATTTGTCACCGTCGATTTTGGCACGAAGATTTTTAATATATTTATAAACATAATCCCTCGGCAAATCAAGAATACTCGCCAAATCTTTGGCATAAACGATTTCACCTTTATTTTGAGCGAAAAAGTCAAATACTTTTTGTTCACGGTCGGTCAAAGCTTTCTTAAATACGATATGCACTTCATCTCTGACTGACAAATCACTCATTTGTTTTTTAGCATTTGCAACCGTTCTGTTTAAAGGTTTTGCTTCGGGTTTATGATTTTTGACCGCTTTTTTCGGAGTTTTATTGCTTTTTACAATATCATCGGAAACAATTTTATTTATGGAAAAAGAAGAAGGATAAATTTCTCTTTCTATTTCGTAAGCACGTTCAGCGATAGAGGTCAATCGTTCAGCGTGTGAAAGGTTCCATTCTTCGTTTGTTGAAACGACGGGTTGACCTTTCAAAACTATATCAACCAAATCATTTGTCGGTTTTGTTTCTTCTATTTTCTTCCCTAATCTCGCAGCAAACTCTTCCAATGTTATTTTTTCTAATGAACTTCTCCATTGCTTAATCTCTTCTTTACTCAGGTATTCAGACATTCATTAATCTCCTTCAAAACTGTTTTATTTTTCCTATAATGCTAATTTATCATAAAATTTTTTAAAAAGTTCAAAATGTTTCACAACGTAAATTTTTGTGTTTAATATTTAACATTTGATTAACATGAGAAATTCAGCGTAAGTAATTTTTTGTTTAAACTAATCTATAACACCCGACTGTAGAATTTTTTGGATTTCTCCCTGCATAATTTTATGAATTTCTTCTCTTGATTTTGTACCGTCAATACTTTTAAATCCGTATTCTTCCTTCATTTTGTCATATTGTTCAAGGCATTTTTTCTGATAAATTTCAAAACTTTTATAAAAATCCGTTGAAAACCCGACATCTCTGCCGCTTTCATAAAAATCGAGTCCCGTAGTTCCGATTATTCTTTTTAAAAGAACGTCGACGGGCATATCAAGGTAAAATACCAAATCCGGTTCGGGAGCGTATTCATAGAGATTTTTAACCCACTCGATATCCTGTCCTCTTACCACATCGCGGGCAAGAGCAGTGTAATAGTATCTGTCAAGCAAAACAACAAATCCCGATTTCAAAGCGGGGATAATTTGGTTTTCAAGTCTGTCAGCAAAATCAGCGGCATACAAAAGGCTGTATGTAGTGGCATTCAAAAGATTTCTTTCTTTGGCGTCATCAATTACATTTGCAATAAGTCTTGATGTTTTCCATTCCGAAACCATAACTCCGTAAGAATGTGCCTGAAGATACTTTTTCATTAATTCAAGCTGGGTAGATTTTCCCGAACCGTCAGTACCTTCAATTACAACCAAAAGACCTTCATATTTATGTTTTCTTTTAAATTTTTCCATTCTTACCTCTGAATTATTTATATTTTAATTCCCTTTGAATTCAAAACTTCTTTAAGCATTCTGCGGATTTCGACCTGTTTTGAATGTATGGAATCGTTTGCATTCAACTTAATCAGCCCGAACTCTTTTACCATTTTTTGATATTCTTTTATTACACGACCCTGAAAAATCATATAACTTTCATAAGGGTCATTACTCAGTTTCAAATCCATGCCTGCTTCGTAAAATTTTGGGGTACGGTTAGAGCAAATTCTTTCCATGGAGGTTTTTGGGTCTATATCAAAATATATTGCCAAATCGGGTTTGTAAGCGAACCCGTAAACATTTCTTACCCATGCCGCATCCACACCTCTTGCAACATCTCTGGCAAATGCCGTATATGCATACCTGTCAGCCAAAACTATAAAACCCGCTTTCAAAGCCGGCCCGATAATTTGTTTAAACCTGTCCGCAAAATCAACCGCATGTAAAAGAGAAAATGTTCTGGGCGAAAGAAGATTTTTCTTTTTTGCCAGCTTAGTCGTCTGGCTGATTAATTCCGACGAATTCCATTCGGTAAAGATTACATCCTGACCCGCAGCTTTAAGCCAATCGCGTAATAAAGTTATCTGGGTAGACTTTCCCGAACCGTCAATACCTTCAACACATACAAGAGTTCCCGCTAAATTATGATTTTCTGTTAATCTGGACAAATCTCAGACTCCTTTTTCTTCCAGTAAGTGAACATTAATTTTCCCGAACTTGGCTGATAAATTATCTATAAAATGAATAAAATACAATTCAGGTTCCAAATCTTTATCATCCAGGTCAATAATTGCACCCCAGTCACTTCTGCCATGGTGTGCCGCTATCATACGTGCAACATCTTTAAAGCCGTTTAGCATACATATTGAAAACCCGTATTGCGAATGAGAAATCCACTCTTTGCGGAAATTTTCATCATAATCGGTTAAACCGGTTTCCAAATCAACGGTATATTCAAAGATTTTACCTATGTCATGAAGCAAACAAGCCGCATAAATATTATCCGTATTAAATTTGTAATCCGACATTTTCATATTTTCCTCTGCGAATTTCAAGCATTCGAGAGTATGAACAATAAGTCCGCCAATATAGTTATGATGCATAACTTTCGCCGCAGGCATAACTTTTATTCTGTCTTTATGCTCCATGAAAAACTTTGTTAAAAACGCATTTAATTTTTCATCCTTAATTTTATCAATGTAAGACACAAGTTCCGTATAAACTTTTTCTCTTTCGTCCTCGTTAAGTCCTGTTTTAGCTTCTTTAACGAGTTCAAGTGCCGACACAAGGCAGTTGTTATATTTTTCATTATAAGATGCCGAAATAATCCTTACGATATTCCCGCATCTGAAAATCTTTGAATCAAAACGATTAAGGGTTTCTTCCCACAAGATACAATTCAGCAGTGAATTATCTTCAGGGTTTCTCAATTGTAATTTCCCCATTTTCGTTCCTGCCTTGGTATCGCCTATAGAAAATATTACCACTTCATAATCCGTATCAGTACTGAACATATTTTTCCTTTTCTTTTAATTACGCGACCTGTCAATTATCTTTCCGTCATTATTCCACAAAAAAGCAGAACGAATTTCCTGACCGGTTTTTTCGATTAAATGATTTGCGTTTTGACGTCTTAATTCATTAAATTTTTTACAACCCGTATTCATTTCATTTAAAAATTCATCCGCAAACGAGCCATCCTGAATGTCTTTCAAAAGATTTTTCATAGCGGCTCTTGCTTCTTTTCCGATAACTTTCGGGCCTCTGGTCATATCTCCGTATTCGGCAGTATTGGAAATCGAATACCGCATATCGGCAAGCCCGCCCTGATTTATTAAATCCACAAGCAATTTCATTTCATGAAGGACTTCAAAATAAGCCATATAAGGAGAATATCCCGCATCAACAAGGGTTTCAAAACCTGCTTTTATCAAAGCCGAAACACCTCCGCATATTACCGCCTGTTCTCCGAATAAGTCAGTTTCCGTTTCTTCTTTAAATGTAGTTTCAAGTATACCTGCACGTCCCGCACCTATCGCCGAGGCATAAGACAAAGCAACTTCTTTTGCATCGCCCGATACATCCTGATAAACAGCAATGAGACAAGGGACTCCTCTGTTAATTTCATATTCGCTTCTCACCGTATGTCCGGGGCCTTTCGGTGCAACCATTATGACATTAATATCTTTTGATGGCTGAATTTTCTTGTAATGGATATTAAATCCGTGCGAAAACATTAAATATTGACCCGCATGCATATACGGTCTTATTCTTTTTTCGTAAACACCCGCCTGAATTTCATCAGGGATAAGCAATTGAACTACATCCGCATATTTAACCGCTTCTTCAATTTCAAGTACATTAAAGCCGTAATCTTTAGCTTTTTTATAAGAATTTCCGTCTGAGCGTAAACCGATGACAACATCACAGCCCGAATCTCTTAAATTCAAAGACTGACCGTATCCTTGAGAACCGAAGCCTATCACTGCTATTTTTTTAGTCTTGATAAGGTTTTTATCAATATCCTTATCCAAATAAATTTCTAATTTACTCATATCCGTCTCACAAAAAAAATCTGTTCGATAAAGAAATTTTAACACAAAAATAAAAAAATAAATTACACAAACTTAATATTATTCTGCACAAAAAATTAAATTTCAGTTTGCGGTTAACCTGTTTTCGCCAAACGAAAATACTTTAAGCGGATTATCGGCAGTTTCTTTAAGAGGCTTGTAAAAATCTTTCACCAGAACACACTGAGTTTGAATGCAGTCAAAATTATTTTTATGAAGGTATTCCTCAAAATTTTCGGAAGTTTTTGTATACTGACGCTGTTTAATAAATGCAAAAAAGTTTGATTTACGTCTTTTGATTTCACCCAGTGCAAAATTTAAAATTTCATCATAGTTTATGTTGTAAGCATCATTTACGGCAATATCCGCTATAAAATTCATATTATCGGACGTAGTAACGGAAAGATAAGCTATTATCCTGTTTTTCAAGGGTTCTTCCAAAACATATCTGTTTTTATAGAAATTGGTAAGCCCTTCAAACAAAGGTGTTTTGTACTCGTTTTGAGAACGCTCAAGAACCGGCTTAAAATGATTTTTTAATTCAGAATTATAAAGCTGTGCGACTTCCGCGGCATCAGAATTTTGGCAGTATCTGAAGTTTGCCTGATTTTGATTTTCCGGAGTGAAGTCTGCTATTTTCCACAAATTTTCATAACTGCAGTGGCGAAATCCGCAGCCGTTTAAGAAAAGATTTATCAATTCATCGTGCGACTGGTCAACCGTAACATGAAATGAAGCGGCACCTTTTGCACCGTAATTGGAAATTATATAGTCCACCAATTGTTTTCCCACTTCAAAATCATTCTGCTTAAAAACAAGTTTGGTTATATTAATTTTTGATTCATTGCCCCGTGTCGGCAAAACCGTAATTATGCCTAAAATTTCATTATTGTCGAGGTACAAATATGATTCGGGCATGAATTTATATTTTAAAGGAAATACCGACTGCAAAAAATAACAAAAGTAAAATGAAATTTTATTGAACACAAAACCGCTGCAATCGTCGCCGATTTGCGAGATTAGCTTCAACACTCTGGATGCATCGGAAAATTTTAACTTCCTTATTACTGCCATATAATTATTATATAATTCATTTAGACAATGTGCAAGTTTATGTTAAAATTTTTTTGAGGAAAATATGAAAGCGGCAGTAATAAGAAATAACGAAATAATTGTTGAAGAATTACCCGATATAGACCTGAAAAACCGCGAAGGTGCCGTTGTAAAAGTAAAAGGCTGCGGTCTTTGCGGTTCGGATATCGTTAAATTCACTCACAAACTAAGCAAAGACGGTACCGTACTCGGGCATGAAATTGTCGGAGTTATTGTTAAAATCAACTCAAAAAGCGGATTTCATGAAGGCGATGTGATAGTTTCATCCCACCATATTGCTTGCGGAAAATGCATTTACTGCAGGCATGGAAATGTTTCAATGTGCGAACATTTTAAGGAAACAAACATTATCCCCGGCGGTTTTTCCGAATACATTTATCTCAGCGAGAAACATCTGCAAAATGTTGCTTATTTGAAGCCCGAAAATCTTGACGATACAGAGGCTTCTTTTTATGAACCGCTCGGATGTGTAATTCGTTCAATTAAACGTGCAAACCTTATTGACGGCGACAAAGCACTTGTTGTAGGTCTCGGAACTATAGGTATTTTAACGGCACAGGCACTTAAAGCCTTTAATAAAGAAGTCATCGGATGCGATATTATGCAAAAAAGAGTCGACGGCTTAAAAAATTACGGAATAAATGCCGTTACAAAACCTGATGATGAATATAAGGCAGATGCCGTTTTTATGACATCGGGAGCCGATAAAGCTATAGATACGGCACTGAAATACATACGTAACGGCGGGAAAATCATTGTTTTTTCAAGTACACCGCACGATACTTCCTCTTATCCGAACAACGAGATTTACTACAGGGAATTAACGGTTATGGGAAGTTATTCCCCGTCACGAGAGGATTTGAAAAATTCTCTGGAATTTCTCAAATCAGGCAAAGTAAAGGTTAAAGGATTATCGACCATATACGGGTTAGAAAATATTCAACAAGCATTTTGTGATACAATGACAAACAAAATCATGAAAGCTTACATAAAAATAAATTAATATCGGAGAAAAAAAATGAAAGCAATACAATATTACGGTCCCCAAAATATAAAATATGAAGATGTACCCGTAAAACCGCCTCAGAAAGGTGAGGTTACGGTAAAAGTCATATCCGCACTTACCTGCGGTACGGACGTGAAAACATACCGCCGTGGTCATCCTGTTTTGATAAAAGATATACCGTCGGGTTTCGGGCATGAATTTGCGGGAATTATTGAAAAAACAGGTGACGGAGTTGAAAATTTCAAAGCGGGCGACAGAGTTGTCGCGGCAAATTCGGCACCATGCGGTCAATGCTTTTTTTGTAAAAAAGGCGAATACAATTTGTGCGAAAATCTTGACTTATTAAACGGTGCTTATGCCGAATACATAACCGTACCCGAACGTATTGTTAGAAAAAATATGCTGATATTACCTGATAATTTGAGTTTTGATAAAGCAGCTTTTTGCGAACCGCTCGCCAATGTTGTACACGGGGTTGAAAGAACGGAAATAAAACCGGGGCAAACGGTCGGAATAATCGGTATAGGCCCGATAGGTCTTATGTTCGCCAGACTTGCCAAATTAAAAGGTGCAAAGGTTATCGCGGCGGGACGTAATCCTTTAAAGCTTAAAGCCGCAGAAGATTTTGCCGAAGCCGATGAAATTATTGACCTTAAAAAATATCCTAATCCCGAAAAAATCATAAAAGAATATACTGAAGAACACAGAGGGCTTGATGTGGCAGTTGAATGCGTAGGTTTGCCTGAAATATGGGAAAGAATTTTTTCCTGCGTAAGACCGGGCGGTACGGTTCACTTTTTCGGCGGATGTAAATCAGGCTCCAAAGTAAGCATAGATACGACAAAAATGCACTACGGCGATATCAAACTTATGAGTGTTTTTCATCATACTCCGAAATATTTCAGAATGGCTCTTGACTATATAGCCTCAGGCGAAGTGGATGTTGAAAAACTTATTACCAAAACCATCGGTTTGAAAGACATTGAATGGGCAATGAAAGAACACATGGCAGGAAACGCAATCAAATTTTTGGTTAAACCACAGGAAAATATCTGATAAATGAAATTAAACGATGAATTTTCGGTTAATATAGAAAAAATCTCCAATTTGGGTTACGGAATTGCAAGAATAGACGGATTTGTAATTTTCGTTGCAGGTGCTTGCACGGGTGACACCGTTAAGATAAAAATATCCAAAATAAACAAAAATTACGGGTTTGCAACTGTTGTTGACATTATAAATTCTTCGCCATACAGAATAAAACCGTTTTGTTCTTTGCATAATGTTTGCGGAGCCTGCCAATTTCAGTTTATTGATTACGATTATCAGTTGAAAGTCAAACGTCAAATCGTTCAGGACGCTCTGTATCAGGCGGGTATATGCGATATAGAAATTCAGCCCGTCATACCTTCTCCGCAAATAAAAGAATTCAGGCACAAAATCCAATACCCCGTAAGCCAAACCAGAGTTTCCAAAAGGTTTTTGGCAGGTTATTACAAAACCTCAAGTCATGAAATAGTAAATATAAAGCATTGTCCCATTCAACCCGCAATATGTGATGAAATTATTGAATTTATTCGGCAAAAAGCACAACTTGCAGGCATATCAGGTTACAATGAAGAAAATCACAGCGGTGAATTAAGACATATAATTATAAGAATATCTTCATTTAACGGTCAATGTCTTGTAGTTCCGGTAGTAAATTCCGAAAAAGTTTCGGACAAACTCAAAAATTTATGTTTTGAAATATATAAAAAATTCGACGAAGTTTGCGGAGTATGCGTAAACTTTAACACGCAAAAAACCAACGTAATAACGGGAAAAACGACACAATGTATATGCGGAAATGATTTCGTTGAAGAAAAAATCTTAAACAAGGTTTTTAAAATAGGTGCGGATACGTTTTTTCAGGTTAACCCCAAAAGTGCGGAAAATATATTTTCTTACGTGAAAAATTATATTCAAAATAATTTTGATAAACCGTATATTTTAGATGCCTACGCGGGAATTACGGCATTCGGCACAGTATTATCGGATGTTTGTGAAAAAGTTGTCAGCGTGGAAGAAAATCCAAAATCTTGCAGACTCGCTAAAGATATTATAAATGCCAACAACATAAATAATATAGAAATAAATAATAGAGATGCCTCGGAATTTTTCAAACGGGAAAAACGTAAATTTGACCTCATTATCCTTGACCCGCCAAGGAAAGGATGTGAACGCAAAGGACTCGATGAAGTTATACGGTTATGTAAAAATAAAATAATTTACGTAAGCTGTAATCCTTCAACTCTTGCCAGAGATTTAAAATATCTTAGGGAGAAGGGATGTAAAATAGAGTCAGTACAACCTTTTGATATGTTCTGCCATACATACCATATCGAAAATGCCGCAATTATCTCCTGCCCGCTTTCTTAGCCGCATTATCGCAAATTTCTTTCATTTCCGCAATATGTTGAAAATCCAGTTCTTTAGGCAAAAAATAAGGAATGGGAATGAATTCCGGTCTCTTTTTTGATTTTAAATCAGACGGAGCCAAATCCCTTGCGAATTTGTATGAATCTTTAACATATTGCATGTAAATTTTATACTTGTCCTCATCAAGTGAATTTATCGCATCTTTCAGTCCTTTTTCCATACTTTTGTAAACTTGTGGCAAACTTTTACCGCATCTTATTTTATATGGCAAATCCTCCAACTCTTTTAATTGTTCGACATCCTTACCCATAATTTGAATTTCGCCGACATACTTACCGTTTTTTATACCGAGATGCAAGGCAGTATATCCTGATGGAATTTGGGTTTCAGTCCTTTTAAAAAATTCCGATTTACAAGCTTTTTCCAATGCATTAAGTGTTTTAGCGGAAATATAACTCTGTTCGGGAGACATTCTGTAGTTTTCAATTTCTATAATATTCAAATCGCCCTGTTTTACGGCTTTTATAAGTTGTTTTATTACTTTATCAAAGCTTTCACGCGAAGTATCTCTTAAAATAATACGTGAGCCGATTAAATCGCCCATTTGCCGGAGTTCATCTCCTTTAAAAATATCTCTTGCCGAAGCTTTTTCTCTAATTGAATTTGCGGTTTTTATTCTGATTTTAATTCCTTTATCTCCCGCACATATCGGGTTATTAGGTGCATTTTCGGAAGCTGTAAGAGGTTTTAAATATTTTTTCAAAACCCATAAAAGGTCTTTGCCGAAGCGTTCCGCTTCATTATGGACTTTTCTTGACAAATTAACACTTACTTCATTCGTCATGTTTTGCATTACTTTATTTTTACCGCCGAAAGAAACAGTGTCGGCACTTAATCCGCCGATTTTAGGGTAAATGACACTACCGCCCGCCTTTTGTAAGTTCGTTCTGTATGATATTAATCCCGAATTGAATAATTTTATTTCCATAATTAAACCTTCAGCACATTTATTAATAAAACATCGGGCAAAAAAACATTGCACTATAAAGCTTTCTACGTGGAAAAATTGTAATATAAATTTACATTTGAAAAAGTTTTGTCAAAAATTTTGTTTGTATTATCATGTAATAGTACAATTATTAACCAAAGAAGGTGGAAAATATGGTAAACAAACTTATTAAAGAAGACACAAAGATGTTTTTAACCGGAAATGAAGTGTTGGCTTATGCGGCAAATGCTGCGGAAGCCGAATTCATGTACGGCTATCCGATTACACCGCAGAATGAAATTATGCACACATGGTGTAAGTTGCTTCCCAAAACAGAAGCAGGATTTTTACAAACAGAAGATGAAATATCAGCAGGTTTTTCAACAATAGGCGGTATTTTGGCAGGTAAAAGAGCATTTACCGCTACTGCAGGCCCCGGCAACGTAATTATGCAGGATGCACAATCAATGGCTGAAATGATGAGAATACCGTTTGTATGTGCGGTAATGCAAAGAGGCGGGCCGTCAACGGCTACGGTTATCTACGCTCAACAGGAAACCAGATTAACCTGCTACGGCGGCAACGGTGAAGGATTTAGAATTGTATATTCTACCGCAGGACATCAGGATTTGTACGACTATATGATTAAAGCATTTAATACGGCATGGAAATACAGATTTCCGACATACGTTCTTGCAGACGGATATCAAGGAAAAATGAGAGAACCCGTTATGTTATATGACCCTGCTTCCCGCGGAATTAAAATGGTTCCGACTGAAAAATTTCTTCTTGCAGAAGGTAAAATCGGTATCGACAGAAAATCCGCTCACATGAGAAACACCTATAATATGGAAGAAGAACTTATGGAAGTTCTTGAAGATTATCAAAAAGATTATGACAAGATGGCGGAAGAAGTTGCCGAATACAAAGAATACAAAGCCGATGATGCTGATATTCTCATAATCGCACACGGTATAGTTGCACGTTCTGCCGTAACAGCAGTTGATGAATTAAGAGCAAAAGGTATTAAAGCAGGCTTATTCAGACCTGTTACAATAAGACCTCTTGCAGTAAAACCGTTAAGAACTGCCGTTTCAAGAGCTAAACAAATTTTGTTTACGGAATCCGCAAACGGACAACTCGCTCAAATGGTATTAGAAAAACTGTACGGACTTCAAACACCTTACTCTACATTATACAAAATGGGTGTTGGCGTTACCGGCGATGATTTGGTTAAAAAAGTCGAATCAATGGTAAAAGAGCCTGCAACAGTTTAACAGTATTAATAAAAGACTAAATAAAAAGGAGAAATAATATGACAGAGGTATTAACATTACCACCAAATCTACCAAACGCACAAAATGCGGAAGTCGGTGCAAGCAAATTCTGCCCCGGCTGCGGTCATGGTATGATTTTAAAATCTTTAGCCTGGGCTATAGATGACTTAAATTTAAAAGAAAAAGCAGTGTTCGGCTGCGATATCGGTTGTTCACTTCTTTCATGGAATTATCTGGATGTTGATACGGTTCAAACTCACCATGGACGTACAACCCCTGTAATTTACGGAGTTACAAGAGCAAACCCCGAAGCTGTAGGTATTGCATATATGGGTGACGGCGGCGGTCTTGCCATAGGTTCACAACACCTTGTTAACGCATCCGTACGTTCTGAAAAAATGCTTATAATTGTTGCTAACAATACCAACTACGGTATGACAGGCGGTCAAATGTCTCCGACAACAATGCCAGGACAACGTACCGAAACTACTCCTTACGGACGTGACTGCGAAGTTACCGGTCGCCCCGCTAAAGGTGCTGAAATGGTTGCAGCTATTGCTAACCCTGAAAAATCTTATGTTGCACGTGCTTCTGTTTCTAACCTTAGAAATTTAAGAAAAACATTCACCAAAGCACTTAAGAACGTAGAAATGGGCGGATTTTCATTTGTAGAAGTCCTCTCACTCTGTCCTTTGAACTGGAGAACAAACAATGTTGATACATGGGGCAGACTCAAAACTATGGAAGAATGCTTTGAAGTAAAAGAGTTTCTTTCAAGAGAAGGTTTGTAAACAGTAAGTAGTAATTAAGAAAAAGAAAGGCAAATAAAAAAATGGCTAGAACAAAAATAGTATTAGCAGGAGAAGGCGGACAGGGTGTCCAATCCATAGCTAAAATTCTTGTTGAAGCTGGTTACGAAGCTAAAAAACAAGTATTATATATTCCGAATTTCGGCGTTGAACAACGCGGAGGGGTTTCAATAGCATTCTGCCAGATTGCTGATGAAACAATAGGTGAACCTCGTTTTGCTAAAGGCGACATTGTAATAATGCTTTCCGACAGAGCGATAGACAGATGTCAAACTTATGTTGATGAAAATTCAACCATAGTTTACGATTCATCCGTTTGCAGCAAAAAACCGGAATGCAAATGCAAAAAAATAATTGCAGTTGACGCTAACAAAATAGCAAACGAAGATTCTTCGTTAGGTGCACGTGTATTTAATATCATAATTCTCGGCGTATTACTTGCCGCAACCAATGTACTGGAACTTGATGATATTAAAAATGCGATGGAACTTGCTTTGAAGAAGAAGTTTGATGCTAAACCCGAATTGAGAACCAAAAACCACAAGGCTCTTGAAGTAGGTATGAATTTAGTTAAAGAAGAAGCAGGTGTAGGTGCTTAAGCCTGACAAGTACAAAAAAGAAAGGTTATAAAAATGATGACAGAACTTAAATATAACGGATACAAAGTTGAAGGTGTAGGCAAAGGTAAAGCGGATTATTACGTTTATACAGACCTTTGCAAAGGCTGCGGGCTTTGTATTGCAAGATGTCCAATGAACAAAAACGGTGAACAAACTTGTTTAAAATGGTCAAAAGAAGTCGGTTTATTCCAAACTCCGGCTGTTGAACCCGATCCTAATGTTTGTATTGCTTGCGGAACTTGTGCTCTCGTTTGTCCGGACAGTGCAATTAGGATTGAAAAAAAATAGTTTTTCATATTAATTTCATTTCTTTTTTTATTAAAAAACGAAACTCAAAATAGTTTCGTTTTTTCTTTTATAAAATAAAAATTTTTTATTTTTTAATCAATCTGATTATTAATTTTTTCAACTATTTCATCAGGCATGTTATATCTTGTACCGTCGTAAATGTAGTCAAAAACATCAGGTTCATCAGGATTTAATGCCAGAACATCATTTACAAAGCCGTTAGCTGAAGAAGCGGCAAGAGCATTAGTCATTGCGGCATAAGCTAATTGATTTCGGGCTGTATTTATAAAATTTTCTTCATCAAAATTATTATTATAAGAGTTGATTTGTCCTTCATGCTTTCCGCAAATATATGCTCTTTTTGATAAATTGTGCATACCTGAAGTCAACGCACCTAGGAACAACCCGAAAGGTGCAACCTCAAGTCCTAAGCTGCCTGCATTTTTAAGCCATTTGGGAGTTTTTTCGGCTAATTTTGATAATCCGTTTTTAACAACTGCTACAGTGTTGCTGTTATTAAATCTTTCAGCATATTTAGTCAGTCCGTTAACCAATTTTTTAGACGGTTTAATTAAGTTTTTACCTTTTTTTACCGCTGCTCCGCCGAGTGCTATAACGCCTAAAACTCCTGCGAATGAGCCTAAAACTGATAATACGGGATGTTTATCCTCAAAATTTTCGTATTTTCCGGATTTTTTGTATAATCTGTTTCTTAGGGCATTAACGACATCACAAGCACCTAAAATAGCGGCACTTATAGCAATTGAACGTAATCCTATAGCCGTTCTTCCTGCAACACCACCGATATTTTTACCGAAAATTTTTACGGGAGGTTTTGATAAAACCATATCTCTTACACCCAAAGCTGCTACAGCCGAATATAAAAGAACTCTTGACTTTCTCCTGTCATGCCTGTAATCGTTATAATCACATCTGCTACCGTTAAAACCTGTTGAAGAAACTGATTGAAGCTGCATACACACACCTACACTTTCATAATAATTATATAATATTAAAAATGCAAAGTAAATTTTTTTGCTATTTTTGAAAAAAAATGTTAAAAATATTTACAAGAATTTTTATTTTAAATATTATAAAAGAATGAAAAAGTATTACATTCACACCATGGGCTGCAAGTCCAACCAATTTGAAAGTTCAGTAATAGCCGAAAATTTGAATAAAAACGGGTTGGAGAAAACAAATAACGTACAGGACGCGGATATTTACATCCTAAATTCCTGTACGGTTACACATAAAAGCGACAATGAAGCTTTGTATCTTCTTCGCAACGCAAAACATAAAAATCCGCAGTTGATAACCGTTTTAACGGGATGTCTTGCACAAATTGAAAAAGATAAACTTTTGGAAAATGATTATACCGACATTGTAATTGGCAACGATGAAAAACTTAATTTATATGAATTTATTAAGAATGCGGAAAATAAATTTTGTGCCGTATCAGACATAACCGGATTGAAGAATTTTCATGAAGCAGAGCTTGCAAACACTGATAAAACGCGTGCAAGCATAAAAATTCAAGACGGCTGTGACAACCGATGCTCATATTGTATAATCCCTTTTGCCAGAGGCGGTAACAGAAGTGCCAATATGGAATTTATCATAAATCAAATCAACCGATTTGCCTCACATGGGTTTAAAGAAGTTATTTTAACGGGAATACATATCGGGCAGTGGGGAAAAGAAAACGGTCAAAAACTTATTGACCTTCTGCATGAAATAGAAAGCAAAACTGACATAGTGCGTTACAGGCTTGGTTCTCTAAATCCGCTTGAAATTGATGATGAAATGCTTAAATTTTTAAAAAAATCAACTAAATTCTGCCCACATTTTCACCTTTCGCTGCAATCCGCCTGTGATAAAACTTTACGCTCAATGAACAGATTTTATACAACCGAAAGTTATCTAAAACTCATTGACAAGATAAATGACACATTTGATTTACCTTTTCTGGGAAGTGATATTATTACGGGTTTTGCGGGAGAAACCGAGGAAGATTTTTCTGTTACGGTAGAAAATCTTAAAAAATCGGGGCTGTCGCAAATACATACATTCCCTTATTCGATAAGGACAGGGACTGTCGGTGCAGGTATGGAAAATCAAAATGACGACAAAACAAAACAACTTCGTTCCGACGTTATAAAGGCACTTTCATATATCAAGCACAGGGAATTTATTAACAAAAATATCGGTAAAATATATGAAGTATTAACCGAAAAAAGACCGGACAAAAAGACAGGTAAAATAAAAGGTATAACAAGGAATTATCTAACGGTGTATCTTGACAGTGATGATTTAAGTATTACAAACAAACTTATTAACGTAAAAATATTAAAATTTGAAAACGGCAAAATTTACGGGGAAATTAAAAAAGATGCCGAAAAATAAATTCCGACATCTTTTTACACAAATTCAGTAATAAATTTTTATCTTCTGCTGTTTAATTTGGCAAATAGTTTCAAGATTTCCAAATATAACCATACCAGAGTTATCATTAATCCAAATGCACCGTACCATTCATAATCTTTCGGCAGTAAATTGTTTGAAGCTTCTTCAATAAACCAAAAGTCCTGAATAAGTGACAATGCCGCAATTGCAACAACAATAAGACTGAATACAATTCCAGTTATTCCGGCTTCAAAAATCCCCGGAATTCCGCGTCCGAACAATGATGCCACAAACTGTATTATATAAATTGCCAAAACAGAAAGCATTGAGGTTAATAAAACGGCACGAAATCTTTCGGTACATCTTATTATTTGAGCTTTGTATAACATCAGCATAACAAATGTTACAATAAACGTTCCGCAAACAGCCTGAATAACTATACCTCGCCAGGACGCTTCAAAAAAATAAGAAATTGAACCCAGTGCCAGACCTTCAGTCAGTGCATAAACGGGTGATAAATATTTCGCCGTGTTTCTGAAAAAAATTACAATGAAAGCAGTTATTGTAGCAACAATCAAACCGCCCATACCAAGCATTAATGCTTTATCGGAATAACCGTTAAGAAGTAAATTCCAGTTATATCCGGCACCGACCAATACACATGCCAGTAAAATCAATATTTTATTTATTGTGCCTGATATTGACATCGGTTCGGCATCAAGAACCCTTTCTTGTGCTGCAAAATTGTTATTTAAAACAGGATTTGACATATTAAACTCCTTCCTTTACCATGTATTATACAATTTGATTATATACTATTTTTCGTTAAAAATCAAATAGTCATAACTATCGGTAAAAAGTATGTTTTTGGAAAATTTCACAAAATTTATAAAATATTACGGTAAAGGGAAGTATTTAAAAATTATCGGTTTTCTGGGCTTGTCTTTTATAGCAGGCTTTTTGGAATTTTTGGGAATAGCACTTATTTACCCTTTTATATTAATAATTATTCAGCCCGATATGATTTTAAATTCCGTATACTACAAGCGGCTTGTTGACTTAACCCATATTACAAATCCTGGTATATACGGCTTAGTATTAGGGCTGGCAATTCTTCTCATATTTATATTTAAGAATATATATATTATTTTCACACAGTATGTTCAGCATAAATTCGTCAACGGCTGGAAAATGGATTTGTCAAGAATGTTCATGAAATACTATCTTTATTCTTCTTACGACAATGTTTTAAAAACTTCTTGTGCGGATAAACTATATGTCATAAATGTTCTTTGCGTTCAGGCTATTGACGGGTTTGTAATGAGAGGTCTAAACCTCCTGACAAACGTAATAATAGTTTTAATGGTTGTTACATTACTGCTTATAAAATTCCCCGTTGCAGCAATTATTACAATATTTTTTGCATATATTAGCATTAGCGGTCAAAATAAATATCTTAAAAAACGTCTCACCGATTTGGCTAACAAAACAAATACGGCATTTAAAAAATATAATGCAATTCTATATGAAAACATAAATAATCTAAAAGAAACTAAAATCTTTAATTCCGAAAAATATTGTTTTGATTTATTTACGGAAAATGAAAAAATTTATCGGGATATCCAAACCAAACAAGGCTTTTATGCATCAATTCCTCCTTATGTAGTTGAAATTCTTGTTGTAACGGCACTATTACTTCTTACGGCGACTATAACCCTACAAAAATTTTCCGATTCATCGTCTTTGATAGCTTCTTTTGCCATAATTGCAGCCGCATTGTTCAGAATAGCACCTGCTTTGAACAGAATTCAAACTTGCATTATAAATATTAATTCCACGAGAGAATTTGTCAGAAGAATTAACAATGAATACGAAAACTGCAGACCTGACAAAATAAAAGCTTATGACCCGAAGAAAAAATCATTAACATTGAAGCAAAAAATTGAATTTAAAAATATATGTTTTTCGTATACACCTGATAAACAAGTTTTAAACAACATAACGCTTCAAATAAACAAGGGTGATTTTATCGGAATAATAGGGCTCTCCGGAGCAGGTAAAAGCACTTTTGCCGACATATTTACCGGACTTTTAACCCCGCAATCGGGAGAAATTCTAATAGACGGTAAACCGCTTACTTCAAGTAATCTGCAACAATTTCGCGGTATAATCGGCTATGTTCCGCAGCAAGTTCATATAACTGATAAATCCTTTAAAGAAAATACAGCATGGGGCATTCCACTTGAAAATATTGACGAAAACGGGGTTATAAAAGCACTTAAAGCGGCTCAAATCTATGATTTTGTGGCGGAATTTAAAGACGGGATAAATGCAAATCCGATTATAGGTACAAACGGTTTATCGGAAGGTCAAAAACAAAGACTTGCAATAGCAAGAGCATTATACAGAGATGCGGAAATCATTTTGCTTGATGAAGCAACTTCTTCTCTTGATGTGCAAACGGAAAACGAAATAACCGAAATGTTATCCGCCCTAAGCGGTTCAAGGACAATAATTGCAATAGCACATCGACTTTCAACCCTTAAAGCTTGCAATAAACTCATTTATATGAAAGACGGAAGAATAATTGACACAGGGACGTTTGATGAACTTTCTCAAAAATATGAAGAATTTGCAAAACTTGTATTGCTTTCAAGAATAAATTAATTACAGATGCTCAATATTTTTCATCTCGGGACGATTAGCGAAAATGCAGCTTAGAATACTACGTATGCAGTTTTTTTCATCATTAATTGATTTAATATCTTTGCTTGCGGATTTCCAATTTACATCAGCTTTGCCGACAAATTCCACATCTTCTATGGGAATATCATTCTGATAAATATATTCAACAGCTTCTTTGCGTTTTTTGTAAAGACTCGAAAATCTTGCTTCATCACCGAAAACACAATGATTAAGATTATCAATTCTTTTTAACACATTATAAGAATAACATCTGTTTATACTTCTTGTAAGCAAACTGTTATGGTCAAGTTTATCAGTAGGAATTTTTAAAGCAACCACATTATTTGCGGCATAGGAAACATGTTTTAACATAATAAAAGAAAGAAAATGTTCTTTCCAATCATTTAACCATCTCCATCTTTTGGTAAAATTTGGTAAATCAACCATATAAATACCTTCCATGTCAAAATCATCAAACTGTTTTATAAAACCATCTTTGAGCATGTTGTCATATTTTTCTTTGGTTGTAAAATGGTACAAAAACCTGTTAATTTTATGTCTGCCGAACCTTTGCGGGGCAATAATACCGTTATCTATCCTAATCATTTTGCTAAAATTAATAATAATACAAAAAAAATACTTTACAATAATTTTTTTTATTTTATAATTAACATGTGCCTAAGAGAAAATAAAAGGTAAATTAATCCTCAGTAGCTCAATGGCGGAGCAACCGGCTGTTAACCGGTAGGCTGTTGGTTCGAGTCCAACCTGGGGAGTTTTTTATACAAAAAAATTCCACCCGTGCGGTGGGATTTTTTGTGTGAACACCACAGGTTAGGGCGAGAACCAACCAAGGCGAAGCCTTCTTGGTTCGAACGCGAACGAGCAGAGGGCGAAGGCTTGGTGGCAAAATGACAAAGTCATTGCAGACACCAACCGCAGACCCGTTTAACGCGAGTGAGCAAGACAGTCCAACCTGGGGAGTTTTTTATACAAAAAAATTCCACCCGTGCGGTGGAATTTTTTGTGTGAACGCCACAGGTTAGGGCAAGAACCAACCAAGGCGAAGCCTTCTTGGTTCGAACGCGAACGAGCAGAGGGCAAAGGCTTGGTGGCAAAATGACAAAGTCATTGCAGACACCAACCGCAGACCCGTTTAACGCGAGTGAGCAAGACAGTC
>CANPZB010000032.1 GCA_947588755.1 Candidatus Gastranaerophilales bacterium
TGCCATTTCATGACCCCCTATTTCTATTATTCCCATTTACACACGAATTCTAACATTTTCTTTAAGTTTTGTCAAGATAAATATTTTTATTTAGATTGGACAGAATTTAAAAAAGTAATATATTTATCACCGTATTTTTTCTGTTTAAGCACGCTAAAGCTGCAATAATCAGTATCAATTACATGTTCCAAAACAACAATTCCGCACGAATAATTTTTAACCGCACGTAAACTTTCCTCATTTATACCCGAATAATAAGGAGGATCAATGTAAATAACGTCGAATTTTTTGTTTATTTTATCCAGAATTTTAAGACTGTCGCCCGTATAAAGCTCAGGGGCACATTCAAACTCCGAAAAATTAGACTTAATTATATTTGCAGAGTTGGGATTTTTTTCAATGCAAACAACTTGTTTAAATCCTCTGGAAATAGCTTCAAGCCCCATTATTCCCGAACCCGCATACATATCAAGAAAAGTCGATTTATTAAAGTCTACCATTGACTGCAAAGTATTGAAAACTGCCATTCGGACCTTGGAAAGCGTAGGTCTTGTTATTTTTTCATCAGGAGTTTTTATTTTCCTTCCTTTATATATACCCGAAGTTATAATCATATAACTATTTTACATAAAATAAAATTTATTATATAATTTTTATCGGTTAAGGGGTTTCATGTCTGAAAACAGTGAAAAATTTTTAAATAAAACGGATGTTATAGTTGTCGGCGGCGGACCTGCGGGAATATCCTGTGCCGTTACAATAGCAAGAGCAGGTAAGAAAGTTGTGCTTATAGAAAGAGGAAAGTTTTGTGGGAGTAAAAATGTTTTCGGCGGTGCGATTTACGCTGAACCGGTAAGAGAAATTTTCCCGAACTTTGAAACAAATGCACCTCTTGAAAGAAAAAACACGGAACACAGGTATGCAATTCTCGGCGAAGAAGATGCAACAACGGTTTCTTACCGTAACAATGATTCAAATCCCGTAAGTTACTCGGTTATAAGAGCAAAGTTTGACAGATGGATGGCTGATGAAGCCAAAAAAGAAGGGGTAATTATTGTAACGGAAACCGTTGTAAGAGAACTTATTCTTGAAAAAGAACGGGTTATCGGTGTTAGGACGGAGCTGGAAAATTACTATTCCGATATTGTCGTTTTAGCAGACGGTGTAAATTCGCTTTTAGCAAAACAAGCAGGAGTAAGGGGAGAAATTGACCCGCATGATGTTGCTGTAAGTGTTAAAGAAGTTTTAAAGCTTGATAATGCCAAAATAAATGAAAGGTTCAACATTGGCGATAAAGACGGATGTATTTATGAGATTTTCGGCGGTCCCATGTTGAATATGCTCGGGCTGGGATTTATTTATACAAACCAAAATTCGATAAGTATCGGACTGGGAATAACCATGAATGAACTTATCAAGCATAAATTAAGACCTTATGCGTTACTTGACAAATTGAAAGAACATCCTGCCATAGCACCTCTTATAAAGGATGCCGAATTAACGGAATATTCGGCACATCTTATTCCGGAGGGCGGTTACAAAAAAATTCCCACACTGTACGCTTCAGGTGTAATGGTTTGCGGCGATGCTGCAATGCTTGTTAATAATCTTCACTGGGAAGGCACAAATCTTGCAATGATTTCAGGTAAACTGGCAGGCGAAACCGCTGTTATTGCCGTTAATAAAAATGACTTTTCCGCTAAAACACTCTCAAAATATCAGCAGAGTTTGGAAAAATCTTTTGTCATGAAAGATATGAAAACCTACAAGGATTTGATGGGTACAATGGCAATGAAAAATGAACAATTTTTAGGTTATTATCCGAAAAAAATTAATTCGTTTTTCAAAATGTTTACAGCGGTAAATTGCATTCCCAAAAGAACAATGTTTCGCGGTTTTATTAAAAGTGTCTTTAAAGAACGCGGAATTTTCGGCTTATTCAGCGACGGGTTAAGTATTTTAAAACTTTTATGGAGTATTTTACGATGAAAAATGAAAATTGTATGATAGAAGCAAAACTTTATACCGTAAAATACGATGCTGATACGGTTTCACATCTTGTACCCGACGAAGAAAGCTGTAAAAAATGCATTTCAAAGGCGTGTCAAACAGTTTGTCCCGCAAATGTTTACGAATGGAACGATACCGAAAACAGACTTATTGTCAATTTTGAAAATTGTTTGGAATGCGGTGCCTGTAAAATAGCCTGCGAAAAACATACTCTCGGATGGCAATATCCGAAAGGTACAAAAGGCGTGACTTTTAAACAGGGGTAGAATTAAACATTTTACAGATTTCTATAAGCTTTTTATGGAATTTTACGTTATGAACCCTTATGTAATCGGTTTTTCCGTTAATCAAACAGGTACTCAATGCGGTTGTATATATATCTTTGGTCAAATTTGTTTCATTTTGAAGCCCGAGAAAACTTTTTCTTGAAATTCCGGCCATAACAGGACAGTCCAAACTTTTAAATTCCTCAATCCGTTTTATTATTTCGAAATTATCTTTTGCTGTTTTGCCAAAACCTATTCCGGGGTCAATTATGATATTTTCTTTTTTTATACCGAAACTTAAAGCCGTATTGATTTTATTATACAAAGCAAAATATATTTCATCAATTAAATTGTCATAATGAGGATTATCCTGCATATTTTGCGGAGTCCCTTTCGAATGTTGAATTACAACTTTTACACCGTATTTAGCGATAATTTCAGGCATCTTTTTATCATAATCAAAGCCTGAAACATCGTTAATAATTGAAACTCCGAGTTTTATACATTCTTCCGCCACATCGGAATTTCTTGTATCAATGCTTACTACACTTTTTTTAACGGCATATTTTACTATCGGAATAAGTTTTTCCAATTGCTTATCACTGCTGACATCGTATGCGTAAGGTTTTGTAGACTCCGCACCTATGTCTATAATATCTGCACCTTCGCTAATCATCTCGTCAATATGCTTTGAAGCACTTTCATAATCATTATACAAACCGCCGTCAGAAAATGAGTTTTCCGTTACATTTAAAATCCCGACAATTTTAGTCTCATTAATTTTTAAAGAATTTAAAAATATTTCTATATTTTTACCTAACTCTTTTAAACCAAACGGCTGAAAACACAGTTTTTGTGCAATAGATTTTAGCTGTGAAATACTTCCGCTCAAAACGGTATCGGACAACTCAATTTTACCCGTAATTACATCTCTGTGAGTTGCACAGTCACAACCGCAGGAAATAGCGGTTTGCTTTAAAATATTTGCCTGTGCGGGAGTTAACGAATATATTTTAAGGTTTTTGTATTCAAATTTTTCAGACCCTTTAAGTGCGTATGCTTTATCAAAACCTATTTTTTTTATTTCAGTGCATATATCGGTATTTTTTATCTCTTTAATTAAAAATTCGTGCATAAATAATATTTAGCACGAATTTATAAATATAACAATATAAACAATTAATTTTTAATTTTTGCCATTGAAGTCAGCGACGTGGAAATATTCTGGACGATATCAGCCAAACCGTTTATAAGGGTAATCGCACCGAAACCGTAGCCCATAAATCCTGCACAACACTTAAACATTCTGCTTTTTAATAACGGAGCAATATATTTAGAAGCCTTTACGGTTTCTCCCCACCTGATAATAAAGTTTTTAGCGGAAGAACAAGCTTTTGCACATTTTGACCACAAAGATGAGGTTTGTTTAATCGCGTTATTAGCCAAATTTATCGTGTCCGCCCCTTTTTTTATTGTGCCTGATGCCTTACCGGCAGCCGCAAACATGTCCATAGCCGGTCTTTTTGTTATTGCAGTAGCTGCAGCAACCGCACCGCCGCCTTCAACTACTTTCTTTGCAGACTGTTTTTTATCATCATTGTCTGAACGATTTTGCTGTGAAGTAAAATTTACAGATGAAATTTTATTTGAATAATTACTTAGTATCATTTTTTCCCGCTATACACATTTTTGTAAATTTCTAAACCCATACTATGGGTAAGCAATTCAGGTTAATGCATTATAATCTTCACTATCAAGATTTTTAGATTTTTGAAGTTCATGAATACCTGAGGAAGCTGCACCGGTAACACCTAAAGTATTAACAGTCGCTTTTTCCACCTGTTCTCCTTTAATATTTTTAATTCTGTTTTTTAAAGAAACTAAATGTTTTTTAACCCATTCATAAGAGTCACGAATGAATTTCGATGTTTTTTGGTATATACGGCTTTCTTTAATTCTATTTTTTACTTTGACTAATTTTTTACCAAACTTGTTGTTTTTGAAGAATTTATCAATTTTTTCATTTGATTTTGTATAAAATTTTGTTTTTTTGAAAGCTTCAACACCGGTATGATATTTCTTTACAATATACTCTTTTGCAATTCTTAAACCATTTTTTACACTTGCGTACATTGATTTTGTTTTAGCAAGAAATTTTTGACCTGATTTAGTTTTCAAAAGATTTTTGATAGCTTTAATGGACTGTTTTCCTCCCCAGCCGACTGACATACCGCATAATAATGCAGTACCGCCGAGAGCAAATACATTAGCCGTATTGCGAACAGGTTTGGGAGCATTTTCAAAAGTATCGACAATCGTATCTCTTGCTTCTTCTATACGACTTCTTGTTTCGTAATATTCACGTTCTTCATCGGACATATTTTTACCGAAAACTTGATTGTAGTTTGAAAATCTGTTTTGAACTGTTAACATATTTTATCTCCAATTTTTATAATAATATTTCAGTGATATTAATATCTGTAATTAAAAATTTTTGCTAATTTTTTAAGTCCGGTTTAACAATTTGTTACAATTTTTTTTACATGAAGATTATCACATAACAACATACAAAAGTAAATATCAACGAACAAATTTTATTCCCTGATAAGAATTTCTTTTTAGAAATTCTCTGTCAATCATATTCAGGCATTCAAATTTTTTGTCCAGCCAACGCGGAGCCAAAAGATTTTTTTTAAGCCCGTTGCCTGCAAGTCTGTGAATAGTAGTCTCGGGCGGTAAATATTCAAGGAAATCGCACACTGTTTGAACGTATTCTTCTTCACTCATAAAATCAATTTCACCCGTCTCATACATTTTAGCAAGCAGAGTATTCTCCAATGCACACAGCATGTGAATTTTAACTCCGTCAACCCCCAAAGCTGCCAGAGATTTTGCGGTTTCCATAATCTCATCATGAGTTTCCCAAAGCCCGAATATTACATGAACACAGACATTTATTCCTCTGCTTTTGGTTTTTTCGTAGGCTTTTAAAAAACAATTATAATCGTGTCCGCGGTTGATTTTGGCAAGCGTTTTGTCATGTACCGACTGCAGCCCGTATTCTATCCATGTGTAGTAATCGTCTTTATAAGATGCAATAAGGTCAAGTTTTTCATCATCAACACAGTCCGGTCTTGTACCTATCGAAATTCCCACAATATCGTCATGTTTTAGTGCGGAATTATAAATTTTTTCCAACTCTTTAACCGGTTTATAGGTATTTGAAAAGGCTTGAAAATATGACATAAATTTTTGAGCCTTAAACCTTTTTGAAAGATTTTCGATACCCGTATTAACCTGCTGTTCTATGCTCATAAGATTTGAATGCGACTGCGAAAAACTGCCGCCATCATCACAAAAAATACAACCGCCGGTTGAAATTGTACCGTCTCTGTTCGGGCACGAAAAACCTGCGTCAAGAGTAATTTTATATACCTTGGCATTAAATTTATTTTTCAAATGAGCACTGTACTGATTATAGCGTTTATCAGTATTGTTAAACATAAAAACTATTTTTCTTGTTCGTCATCGTAAATAGGATAAACGTAATGTTCACCGCAATTAGGGCAAACAACTTCTTGCTGCTTACCGTCTTCTAATACAGCGACTTCAAAAAGTGTTTTACAGCCTGATTGTACACATCTTATTGCCCAACCGGGTCTTACTAATCTTGCCATGGAATTCCTCTTTCTTATCCCTACCAATTATTCACAATATAATTTTAGCATTTATGACATCATTATGCAAGTTTAAAATTTAGCATTGTAAATACTGCCTTAGGGGAATTAAAAATAAACAATTCAGAATTAAAATTACTGCTAAACATTACGGAGTATAAAAATATGAAAAAAATTTTTATTATTATAAGTATAATTACCGTCGGAACTCTTGCATTTATTGACGCGTCCGAAAGAATAAAAGAACTCGATGCAATAGCAGCAAATACGCCTTCACAGGTTGAATTAAATCAGTCCATGGAATCTCAAGACATGCATTCGCAGGGAAACAGTTACAAAACTAAGCCCGAATATAGCAACTTGAAAAAAAATTCAGGCATTAATAAAGATGAAAATACCCATTCTCCATTTAATAATTTCAAAGAAAAAAGAAAATCAATTACCAAACCCGTAAACTAAAAATTATAAACCGAATATCATTTCACCGCCCTGAATTTTATCAGGCTCGGGTTTTGCGGGCGAAACAGGTATTGTTCTTTCGTAACGCAAAATATCTCCCGAAGGTTCATCTTCCTTAATATCAAATTTCCCGACGGGATTAAGAGATTTCGGGAAAAGACGCAAAACCACATTCTGAGAAATATCCTTTGAAATTACGTCAGATGAATACATTCTGATATTTTCGTACAACGAAACCGCATCAGGATAACTTGCGGCTGAGAACAAATCATTTTTAGTACTGACTTTTTTTGAATATTTTTGATACCATATAACGGTATCCGAGTCAACATCAATAAGTGAAACAGTCACGGATAATTCCGCGGGATATGGAACCGCAAAAGCACAGGACATATCAAGTATATCCCACAAATCACTTTTTCTCCCTGTTGAATTGGTCATACCGCTTGAAATTATAAGAATATATTTACATTTAAAAGTATTTAACGCTTTTTTAAATACATCCGTGCTTAAATCGGATTTATTTTGATATTCCTCTAAAGTTTTAATTATCAACGGTTTTAATTTTGTATCGGAATTTAATACTTCTCTGACATTATACAAATCAGGTGAAGTAATATTTTCCCGTTTATTAAATAAATTAATTACATCTGCCGCAATGATTTGCGAAACTTCTTCAAAGCCGAAATAATTATCTCTTGCCGACATAATATCGTCACTAACCACAAGAATATTTACGGGTTTGGCAAATACATTTCCCGAGAAAAATAATATAATCAACAAAACAAATAAAAATTTTTTAAAAATTTTAAAATATTTAATCATAAACGGTTTACCTTGTATATTTTCTGTCAACCAATTCATCAGGCAAAAATTGCTGGTAAACTCCGGGGGCATCGTGTGAATACACATAACCTGTACCAAAGCCGTATTTTTGTGCATCTTTATAATGAGCATCTCTCAAATGCATCGGCGGAGGATAATCTTTACCGCTGTCTATATCCGATAAAGCCGCATCAATGGCACATACGGTTTCATTCGATTTTGGTGCACGGGCAACATAAATTACCGCCTGAGCAAGCGGAATTCTTCCCTCCGGCAGCCCGAGAAGTTCCACGGCTTTGTAAGCATTAATTGCAACATTCAAAGCATTTGTGTCAGCATTACCAACATCTTCCGCAGCACAGGTAATTAATCTTCTTGCAATAAATCTCGGATCTTCACCCGCCGCAATCATTTTTGCCAAATAATATATAGCGGCATCCGCATCCGACCCTCTGAGACTTTTTTGAAACGCGGAAGCACAATCGTAATGCTCCTGACGTGAATATCTCGTATTACGCTTCTGGCAAATTTCTTCAATAGTTTTTACGGTTAAATTTCTTCTGTTATCGCTCAAAGGGCTTGCGAAATAAGCGTTTTCAACAACATTCAAAGCACATCTGGCATCTCCGCGTGCCAAGTTAACAATGAAATCTATAGCACCGTTTTCACAGTCCATTGGAAGATAATTTTTTGCCAGATACGAAAACCCTTTTTTAATAATTGTTCTCATGCTTTCATCATCAATAGGATTTAATCTTATAACCTGAACCCGTGACAATAAAGCTGGTATAACCTGAAAAGAAGGATTTTCCGTAGTTGAACCTATCAAAAACATTGTACCGTTTTCAAGATGAGGCAAAAGTGCATCCTGCTGTGTCTTTGAATAACGATGAATTTCATCTATAAATAAAATTGTTTTTTGCCCTGACCTTAAAGCCTCTTTCGCTTTATCCACAGCGTCTTTAATATCTTTTACACCTGATGTTACGGCGGATATTTCAATAAAAAGAGCATTGGTTTTAGTCGCAATAAGCCTTGCCAGAGTAGTTTTACCGCACCCCGGTGTTCCCCAGAATATTAATGAAAACAGTCGATTTGTTTTTAAAAGATTAAGAAGCGGACTGTTTTGCGAAATGACATTACTTTGACCTAAAAATTCCTCAATAGTTGAAGGACGGAGTGTTTCAGCCAAAGGAATTTGTTTATTTTGATTTTCCAATTCCGTAAATAAATTATTCATAGTATAATTGTAGCATGATAAATGATTAGTGAGCAGAAAATATGAGAAATTACTTTATAAAAGTTATTATTGCACTATTTTGGTTTGCGGCGGTTCTTATCTTTCTTCCCTCAAATGAAGATATCACTGAAGAAGTTGTTTTTTGGACTTTGCAAATGAACGATTTTTCGGATTATATAAACAATGTTATATCCGAATTTGAGTCGGAAAATCCCGATATAAAGATAAAATGGGTTGATGTGCCTTTTTCGGAAGGTGAAAAAAGAACTCTTGCTTCCGTTTTGTCTGATAATCCTCCCGATTTAATAAACCTTAACCCTGATTTTTCGGCTTTACTTGCCCAAAGAGGTGCATTATACGAAATAAATACCGAATACACCAAAGATTTTAACAAAGAAATTATTGAAACTCTGAAATATAACGGCAAACTTTATTCGCTTCCCTGGTATGCGACTTCCGCTATAACTTTTTATAACAAAGAAATGTTAAAAAATGCAGGAATTAAAATTCCGAATAACTACAATGAACTTAAAACCATTGCACCTGCCGTTAAAAATTTGAACGCTTACGTTATGCTCCCGAATATTACGGAAAATGATACAATGCTGAGAATATTGAACAAATACGGAATAAATTCCGCTAAAAACATAAATTCGGATGAAGCACAGAAGATTTTTGAGTATTTTAAGGAGCTTTATAAAAATGATTACATCCCCAAAGAATCAATCACACAAACACACAGAGAAGCTCTCGAAAAATACATGGCGGAAAAAACATTGTTATTTCAGGCAGGCCCGAATTTTTTAACAATGATTAAGGAAAATGCCCCCTCAACTTACAAAAAAACCGATGTCTGCGAACAGTTGACGGGTTCTATAGGTCAATACGATTTTTCCCTGATGAATTTCGTTATACCGCTTAGAGCAAAACATAAAGATGAAGCACTGAGATTTGCTCTCTTTCTCACAAATGAAACAAATCAACTAAAGCTGGCAAAACTTACAAATATACTCGCCGTAAATCAAAAAGCACTTCAAAATGATTTTTATACAAAATACGATGACTCCGACCTGAGTTCAAAAGCCAGAGTAATAAGTGCAAAACAGTTAAACAAAATTCGCCCCGCATTGAAAACCGAACGAAATCAAAAAGAAATTAATACCATAATTAATAATGCGGTTCAACAAATTCTTCTGGACAAGGATACCGTCAAAAATGTTCTTGATGATACGGCAGAAAAATGGAATTCACTCGAATAAAAGCCCGATTAGCAATAGAAACCTAATCCGCCGAATAATCCGCAACCGAACGGAGTCGGCATCATCATCGAACTGTATAAGGTTGCGTTAAATAATCCTCTGGTTCCTACATAATTAGAATACGAATTTCCGTATCCCGCTAAACTGTTAGCCATATGTCCCAGACTGCTTCCGGTATTTCTGTATATATCATGAGCCCACGCATTTCTAAATCCGCCTTCCAAAACATTTAAGCCGAATTCCGTAAGTGCAGGTGCCAATTCTTCACCGTCCTGAACTCTTTTTTGCAAAGTTAAACCGCTGCCTAAAATAGCATTAATATTACTTAATGCATAAGTAGCCTTTTCAATACCGCTGTTAAAATATGGTCTTGGTCCCCAGAAAGGATTACAAGACATAATAGGCATTTGATACCGCGGTAACGGTGGCGGCGGCGGACAAAAGTTGTTAAAATAATTTATTTGGCAAACCATGACTATCCTCGCAGATTATCTTCTTAGTTATATAAAAAATATATATTTTAAAAAATTGCCTTTTTACATGGAATTTATTAAGTAATGTTACAAAAAAGTCTAAATGATTAAAGATTTTACAAATTTTGCCGATATATATACTAAGGAAATTACAAAAAGGGATAAAACAATGTCACTAAACGTACTAAACAGCACATTTAATACATCGGTCATAGACAGAACGGTTTTAAATGAAGTTTCAAAAGAACTTTTGAGACGTGCCGAAGCTAAAAACAGTCAGTCGGCTAATACAAGTGCTTTGAATAATGTTTTCAGACCGCAAAATATCGGTGTTGATTTGTATAACGGAAAAATCGACACAAATATGCAGCGTCAAATAGCATTAAACAATTCAGGATTAAATATACAGTTAAACAGTGAAGTTTTATCTTCAATTCAATATTTGAACACTAAAGCCGCACAGAACATACAAAAAAATGTTGAAGGAAAAATTACGGCAGCACTTAACGAATCTCAGGGAATAAACGGACAAACCGCTGCAGATACAAAATTTAACAGCATTATATCAATGGCTGCGGGTAAAGATAAAAACGGTTCTAATCCTTCTTATAAAGGCGAATTGTTATTTGTAAAAAAAGATAACGATAAAGAAGAAGTATCTTCAAATAACATATTTAACACAATCTTTTAAATTACGAACCTGAATTATTTAATTAAACGGTAAAACTTCACAAAAGTAATTAAACTTACTCTTTCATCCGTTAAAGCTTATTATAATATTTTTTTCTTTAATTGTAAATCCAAAATAAATATTTATTATATAATATACTTATGAAAAAGGTTTTTATATTATTTTTCATGGTTTTTGTAGCTTTAGCAGGGACAAGTACTCCTGCTAATTCTTCTGACTTTCTTTTACAGAAAAAGCAGACAATTCAAAAAACTCAGGAATACAAAAAGAATATAAAAGAAATAAAAGCAATTATAAAAAAACAAGACGAATTTTCAAACTCATACTCTTATGACGGCTTATATGGGTTGTATTCTGATGATTTTATAAACTCGGACGGATTTAATAAAGAGACATATTTTAAACTTATAAAAGATACATGGCAGTCATATCCTGATATATCTTATTCTACGGTGATTAAAAATATCAACTGTTCGGGGAATTATGCGACAGCGGAAGTTACCGAAAAGGCAGTTGCCACTTCCGAAGAAATACTAAGTGAAGATGATATTGTAACGGGAGAATTGCATTCCTCTGCGGATACTATTTATTATTTCAAAAAATCAGGCTCCGGATGGCTTATTTCGTCCGAAAAAATATTGCGTGAAACCTCCTCACTTACTTACGGGGAAGCAAGGTATACGAATATTGAACTCAGCGGTCCGAACCAAATTAATGCGGGTGAACAGTATAGTGCATTGCTAACGGTTGACAGACCAAAAAATTGCGTTGTTGTTGCATCTTTAAATCAGGAAAAGATAGTTTATCCCGCACAAAATGCTCAGGACAGTTTCAGAAAACTTTCGGATGACAATACACTTGAAAGAATTTTTACTTCAAATAAAGAAAATGTAAATGAATATGTTGTGGCATCAGTTGCTTTAACAAGAGCGGATGCGTCAATATATTTAAGCGGTTTGGGATTTGTAATGACAAGAGTAAATATAATTCCCGAAAACAATTCAATAAAACAAGAGGATGAAAATGTTGAAAGTAAGTAAATATCTGTATCTTATAGTATGTTTTATATTTTTTATCGCATGTGACATGTATATTTCAAATGATATTGTGCATAATTTAATGAATGATTATCATTATTCCAATAAATTTGTTACATTAAATTATATAGGTAATACGGGTGCTGCATTTAATTTGCTGCAAGATTCAAGAGAATTGTTAATAATTCTTTCGGTTGTGGCAATAACATTAATATTTTTATACGTGATAAAGCATATAAAAACGATTTCAATGAAATCAATATTTTTTATATCGCTATTAACGGCAGGTATTGCAGGAAATATGCATGAAAGAATTATATACGGGTTTGTAAGAGATTATTTCCAGCTAAATTTCGTAAATTTTCCCGTTTTTAACATATCGGACATTTATATAAATGTCGGCGTAATAGCATTAATAATAATTATACTTATTAAGAAAACAAGATGATATTATCAGTTGATGAAAACGATGAAAAACAAAGACTTGACAGTTATTTATCTCAAATTCCCGTCGGTATTTCGCGTTCAAAAATTCAAACACTTATAAAGAATAACTTAATAACGGTAAACGGATTAAGCAAAAAGTCTTCATATATCGTGAATGAAGGAGATAAAATCAAAATTGATATACCCGATAATGAAAGTATAAAACTTGTGCCTGAAAATATTCCGCTTGATATAATTTATGAAGATGAAAACATGCTTGTTGTAAATAAACCCTCAGGAATGCTTACCCATCCGACTTCACATGAATATTCAAACACTCTCGTAAATGCAATTTTATACAAATTCGGCAATAATTTATCGGACTTAAACGGAGAATTAAGAAGGGGTATTGTACACCGCCTTGACCGTAATACTTCGGGACTGTTGATGATAGCAAAAAACAACAAAACACATGAATATCTTTCAGGGCAAATAAAAGAGCACTTGATAACAAAAAAATACAGAGCGATAGTGAAAGGCATAATAGAAAAGGACAGCTTTGAAATAAATGAACCCGTTGGCAGAAATCCGAACCAACCTCATAAAATGTGTGTCACTCCGGAAGGCAAAGAAAGCAAAACGCTTGTAAAAGTACTGAAAAGATTTAAAGATTTAACCTATATTGAGCTTACGCTTGTAACTGGAAGAACTCATCAAATAAGAGTTCACATGAGTTATATAAAACACCCGATTTATAATGATACGTTGTATGGTGCGGGAACAGGTAAAGTCAAAACGGATGAACAAGTTTTACAATCATACTATTTAAGATTTACAAAACCGTTTGAAAATGAGATAATTGAATTAGAAATAGATTCGGATGAAAAAATTCAAAAAGTATTGAAATATATTGAAAACAGGAGTTAATTTATGAAAGTATTATCATATTTATTTTTACTGATATTGGTAGTTTTCACATTGATAATTGTAGTCATGAATTTGGAAACAACAATTTCTTTTAATATTATAAACAGCATATCGGCAGAATTATTAAAAACAAATCCATTAAGTCAGGATATAAATTTAGGGTTATTTGTTTTATATATTTATATTGCTGGCATAATATCCGCTGTATTGTTCTTTTTCCCGCTTTTAAAATGTATAAATGACAAAACATCGGCTTATCAAAGGCAATTGGAAAAAACTTCCGTCAACAATAGCGAAAACGCTTCAAGAGTTGATATTTTGGAAAACAAAATTAAAGTACTTGAAAAAGCCTTGAACGATGCATTGAATAAAAACAAATAATAACTCTGTTTACCTATTTACTTAAACAATAATGTTCATAATAATTATCATAGGGAAAGGGATAATTATGACCATTACAATTATAGGCGTAAGTTTAGAGAACAGAATGGAAACGGCACTTGATTTTCAGCGAATAATAACCGAAAACGGCTGCAGTATAAGAACCAGAATAGGGTTACATCCGTCAATAGGTGACATTTGCCTAAATCGCGGTATAGTTCTTTTGGAAGTAAACGGTGAAGCAGAAGCACTTATTCAAGAATTATCCCGACACTGGGAATTGCAGACAATGGTTTTTAACTGATAAATGTAACACTTTGTAAAAGATAACGGTACAAATCGGCAAAAATAAATTTTTACGGGTTATAACATAGAGGGAACTAATTTCCATGATAATGCCCGTAAATTTATCAAAATCAAATTTACTGAATATTGCAATTCAAAAATTGCAGCAGACTCCTACAAACAAATTTCAGGATAACAAGAGAAAAACAGCCGTAAATACAAGTATATTTTATATAAATGATTATCATGGCAATATATTAAACTTAGAGAGAACAATAACGGCATCCAACGCTTTTGACAGCTTTGTCCCCGATTTGCCGGCTGATAAATTAAAGCTGTCATCAGGTGACATTATGCTTGGCGAAGATGAAAATTCTAATACAATAGCCGTTACTGCCCAAAATATCATGGGAATTACCGCGTCTGCAATGGGAAACCACGAATATGATATGACAAAAGATATCGTTAAATTAATTCCGAAAATGAACTACAAACTTCTGGCATGTAATGTAACTTTAAACCCCGAAAATCCTTTGAGCAAAAAAATCGAAAAATCATATATTCAGGAAGTTAACGGTAATAAATACGGCATAATAGGCATTACTCCGATTGATTTGTTTTCCAGAATAAAATACGGTGAAATATTTAAAGAAATCAAGGTTGATAATATAGAAAATACAATAAAAGATGTTCAAAGAGAAACGGACAAATTAAAATCAAAGGGCATAAATAAAATTATACTACTTTCACACGCAGGATATGAATATGACAAAAAAATAGCTGTTGAAACCGACGGAATAGATATAATTTTGGGCGGTCATTCACATAATTTGCTGGAAAATATTAAAAACGGCGAAAATTTGTTTACCTCAAAATCTGGTGAGCCTGTTGTGATAACTCAGGCAGGACGTGACGGTAAAAATTTCGGTGTTTTAAATGCAGGTTTTGATTTGAAAGGTGTACTGACCACCGTTCAAAATAATGTTGAAAATACGAGAAAATTTAAAAGAAATCCGATAGCACGCTATATGACTGAACGAATACTGGGTAAAGCAAAAGTCGTGGGAGTAATAAATTCGGCACCGCCGCCGCTGACAAATGACTTAACGGAACCGAGCGGGCATGCGGACTTTATTACCGACTGTATGCGTTATGAACTTGGCAGTGATATCGCTATTTTCGGTGCAGCTACAATTAGAGGATATTTTGAATCCGGTAAAATTGATACTCGTTCAATTGAAAGTATATCACCGTTTAAAAACAGAATTGCAATAATTAAATATACACAAAAAGACATTATTGACGCACTTAAAGTTTGTGCAAAATCATTGACAAATCCTAATAACAAACCGGGAATTCTTCATGTTTCGGGGTTAAAATATACATTGTCGAAAAACGGAGAATTAAAAAGTGCCTGTATTATTGATAAAAACGGGGTTGAAACTCCGATAGACATAAATAATCCCGACAATACAAAGACTTACAGAACTGCAATAATTGATTATTTTGCGAAAGGATATGACGGTTTCACTTCGCTTAACAAATATAATGAAGCTGAAATTATCTATGATTTTGACGTAAGTAAATGCATAGAAGATTATATTAAAAATCAAAAAGGACCGATTGACATAAAAGACGACGGAAGAATTCAAATAACAGATTGATTTACGGTCAAAATGTCCCGTTTTATCTGATTTTTTAAATCGTTTAAAGATGCGAATTTTTTCTCTTTTCTTATCATTCTCTTAAATTCAACCGTAATATTTTTACCGTAAATATCATCGTCAAAATTCAAAATATGCACTTCCAAAACTTTACTCGAACCGTTAATGGTGGGTCTTGTGCCGAAATTAGCAACACCTTTACCGTAATTTGTGTCAACTTCATAAACACCTGATGCCAAATCAATAAGTTCCGCGGGATATGCCACATTAGCCGTTTTGAACCCCAAAGTCCGCCCGATTTCATTACCGTGAACCACATCGGATTTTACACAAAAATTGTATCCGAGCATTGAATTTGCCGCTTCAATCCTGCCGTTTGATAAAAATTTTCTTATAAGAGTGCTGCTTACAATTTCACCGTTAATCTTTTGCGGCGGAATTTCAAAATATTCATAATCGAACTTGTCGGAATTTGCATGTAAAAATTGAGCATTGCCTGACTTTTTATATCCGAAACCGTAATTCCAGCCTGTTGAAATTGCACATGGGCTGAAATAATGCATTAAAACATTAACGAGAAAATCGTAAGCAGTTAATCCTGAAAGGCTTTCAAAATCAAGTGTATACAAGTAATCCACACCTAACTGAGCAATTTTTTCCCGTCTCATATCGGACGTTAAAATATATTTCGGACAAACACCCCGCAAATAACAGCAAGGGTGATTTTGAAAAGTTATTACGGCTGACTTTTTATTATTTTCATTAGCAAACTCAACAGCTTTTTTTATGACAGTGGAATGTGCGGAATGTACACCGTCAAAATACCCCAGAGCCAGTGATAAATCAGGATTTTTTTCTAATTCCGTAAAAACTTTCATAAAAATATTATAATACAAATTAATATATTGTTACATATCGGCAAAAATATAATTTACGGTTGTTATAATATTTATGAAAATTCAACCGAATGTAACAAATCTGACTTCATTCAGCGGTCATGGTGCAAGACATATAGGACAAGTTATGAATAACTTGTATAAAAAAGCATACAAAGACATGCCCTATCCGCCAGATATAATAGCCGTAACCGTAAAACTTGAAAACGGTACGGAAGTATCCGCAACAGCAAACTTTTTTAGAGGTAAATACATTAATCTTTCAATAGACAACGATAACAACTCAATAAGAAGTGCTTTTTGCAAAGCTGTCATTGAAAGATATAACCATGCCGTTACAAAAGGAAAAGCATACAAGTAAAGATGTTTAATTTCTGTGAGCGGTACTTTTAAGATGAAGTTCACGCATCTGTTGAAGTGAAGCTTCTCCGGGAGCATCACTCATCAAATCTTTAGCTCCTGAATTTTTCGGGAAAGCGATAACATCTCTTATACTTTCCGTTCTGCAAAGCAATGCTACAAGTCTGTCTAAACCTATAGCCAAACCTGCATGCGGCGGGGTTCCGTATTGCAAAGCATTAACCATAAAACCGAATTTTTCCAGTGCTTCTTCCTGAGTTAATCCCAGAGCTGCAAACACAGCCGACTGAACTTCGGATGAGTGTATTCTGACCGAACCGCCGCCTAGCTCCGTACCGTTATAAACAATATCATAAGCGACAGACTTAACATTTCCGAGGTCGCCTGCTTTTAATTTATCCATATCTTCAATACACGGAGAAGTAAACGGATGGTGCATAGCCTTATATCTTTGTTCTTCGTCAGACCATTCAAACATCGGAAAATCCACAACCCACAACAGATTATGTTTTGAATTATCAATAAGATTAAGTGTTTTACCGAAATGTAATCTTAATCTGCCCATAATATCGTAAACGAGTTTTGGTTTATCAGCCACAAAGAAAATAATATCACCGGCTTTAGCCCCAGCACGTTCCTGAATTTGTTTTGCCTGTTCATCGGTAACGAATTTCAACACGGGTGATTTAGCAGAACCGTCGTCATTATAAATAATGTTAGCCAGAGCCTTTGCCCCGAAAGACACAGCGAGTTTTGTAATATCGTCAATATCTTTTCTTGAATATTTAGCACCGCCCGGTATTCTGATACCGCGGACAATACCGCCGTTCAAAAGAGTGTTTTTAACAATATCAAAGTTCGATTGCAGAATAATATCTCCGATATCAAACAATTCAAGTCCGAAACGCGTATCAGGTTTATCAGAGCCAAATCTGTCCATTGCTTCCTGCCATGGCATTTGAATAAACGGAGGTTTAACATCTACACCTGCAGCCTTAAATGTTTCTTTTATAAGACCTTCTACGCATTTAATAACATCCTGTTGTTCAACAAATGACATTTCTATATCTATCTGTGTAAACTCGGGTTGTCTGTCTGCACGCAAATCCTCATCGCGGAAGCATTTTGCGATTTGATAATATCTTTCTATACCGCCCACCATCAGCAGTTGTTTAAAAATCTGCGGGGACTGGGGAAGTGCATAAAATTTACCTTCATGTACACGGGAAGGAACCAGATAATCTCTTGCACCCTCAGGAGTAGTTTTATTCAATATAGGAGTTTCAATTTCAAGAAAACCTTCGTTATTAAAATAGTTACGTGCGGCATGACAAATTTTATGTCTTAATTTTAAATTATTAAGCATAGCTTCACGTCGCAAATCAAGATATCTGTATTTAAGTCTGACATCTTCCGAGACATTTTCATCATCAAGAACAAAAGGCAGAGTTTTTGCTTCCGAGAGTATTTTCACAAACTCGGGATACATTTCAACCTGTCCCGTGGGGTATTTTTCGTTGTAAGTTTCTTCGGGGCGTTTGGAAATTTTCCCTTTAACCGTTATAACATACTCGGATCTTACTTTTTCAAAGACCTTATGCACATCGGGATTTATTTGCGGATTTGTGACAAGTTGGAAAAAACCCGTTCTGTCTCTTAATTCAATGAATAAAATACCGCCTAAATCTCTTATGGTGGATACCCAACCCGATAAAGTAACTTCTTCATTAATATTATTAAGATTTAGTTCACCGCAATTATGGTCTTTCATTTTTGTTATAATCATTTGTCTCTTTCCTTTTCTCTGTCCGCAATTCATTTTAGCAAAAACATAAAAAAAAATAAATATATAATTTTTTAATTAAATAATACGGGTAAATTTTGTCTGACGTAATACAGTATACAAGCAGAATAAGCTAAAAACCATGTACAATAAACCGTTATAAAAGCCTTGTAAAATTCAGTGCATTTCGGGGGGGGGGGGCTATGCGTAGGCTGCTTCGTGAAAATAAAAGAAAAGATAAAGGCAGTATAGCAATAAAATACCTTCCCTGAACCCCTTCAATATATTTAGCGTCAAATAAAGTCCAGGTTACAAACATAAGCGTAAACGTCATTATCACGTAAAAAACTATAATAAAAAATGAGGCTGCTCTTAATGACGGTTTTACTTCGAATTTCTGCGGTATAAAAACAAATGACAACAGAAACACCAAAGCCGTTAATTGATATATAGTTTTATTCAACAAAATTGACTGTGGCCCAAGTCGCCCTATCATTTGCCCGCTATAATTCGGGAAAAAATGAACAACGGTTTTAAGTATTTTTTCCAAATATAATATGGGATGACTTAATATAAAATGTTTGTTTACCTCAGGCACAACTCCTGGATATATTGCCGCTGAATTGGAAGATGACCACAAATATACAATACTTAAAGAAATTATTAATAAAGAAAAACATATCGGATATTTGAATTTTTTAATAGGCAGAAAAAACAGCAAAAAAACAGGAGACACAATGCCTTTGCATAAAGCACCTATAATTGTAAAAATAAAAAGCAAAGGAACATCTTTTTTATATGAAAAAGGTTTATAAGGAAAAATAAGTTTAAATACATAGGCAAAAAACAAAAAAGAAAAAGCATTGCTGAAAGAATCAGCCGAATACGACATTCCTTCATAAACACTCATAGGCAGTAAAGCCGCAAAGAAGAACATCCACTTGAAAATCGGTGTAATATGAATTGCAAGTGCCATAAGCAGACACCAAACAATTAAGTTTGATAATCTTCCCGCATAAAATTCTGCTTTCGGATTTATTTTTTCCGCCAATTTAGCTCCATTACCTGAAAAAATATACATAACAGGTGAATATCCGCTTATATTAGTAAAAACTTTATTTTTATCATTCGGATTATTGTATAAAATTCCTTGTGAAACTTCTTTTGCTCTTATGTAATGTCCTGACTCATCCGCGACACCAAACTTTGGAGTTATCAGCAAAAACGCAAGACCAAAAATAAATCCTATAATTATAAACAGTAACTCGGGTCTTTTAAGTATTTTGTCCATATAACTTTATTTTAGAATAAATTATTTATTAAACATTTCTCTTATGCCGTCAACGGACGATAAAATTCCCGTAGCTTCATAAGGCATATAAACAACCTTGTTATTTTCACCGCTTGTAATCGCCGTCATAGTTTCAAGATACTTCATTGCGATTAAATATTTATCGGGTTGTCCTTTATTTGCGAGAGCGTCAATAATCCTCTGTATAGCTTCTTTTTCGGCATTTGCTTCAATAACTCTTGCTTGAGCTACACCTTCCGCACGCAGTATTTCAGCTTGTTTAGCACCTTCAGCAGAGCGAATAGCAGCTTCTTTTTCGCCTTCCGCTTTTCTTATTGCGGCTTCTTTCAGACCTTCAGCTTCGGTAATTGTTGCTTTCTTTTCTCTGTCCGCCTTCATTAATTTATCCATGGAAGCCTGAATATCAGCAGGCGGGAAAATATCCTGAATTTCAACACGATTAACTTTAACACCCCATTTGTTTGTTGCTTCATCAAGAGTTGTTCTCAATTCATCGTTAATTTTTCCTCTTGAAGTTAAAGTTTCCTGCAAATCCATTTGTCCCACGAGGTTTCTCAAAGTAGTTTGAGTAAGTTTTTCTATTGCATCGGGCAAATTTTCAATTTCATATACCGCACTTTTGGAATCAACAATTTGAAAATATATAAGTGCATTAATTGTTATCGACACATTATCTTTTGTAATAACGTTTTGACGCGGAAAATCGTACATTTGTTCACGCAAATCAATTCTGTCAACGGGTTTCAAGAAGTAATAACTTTTACCGTCAAGAGTTTTTTGTGAAACTTTTTTCAAAATACCGCGTGGAGCTTCAAGAATTGGGAAAATAAAATTAGGTCCCGCTCTGAGAGTTCTTTCGTAACGTCCCATTCTTTCAATTATAACTTCCTGCTGCTGTTGAACAATTATAATACCTTTGAACACGTAAACAAGAAGTGCAACAATTAGAATTAACAATAAAATACTCATTTTCTGTTACCTCATAAATTATACTTTTTCTACAAACATAATAAGACTTTCGTTTCTGACAATTCTTGCCATGCTTCCTGCGGGAATTTCTTCGTCATTGCAGGTTCTGGCTTCCCATCTTTCGTCATATACGGAAATTGAGCCGGAAGTCTTTGTAACCGTTTCGGTCACTTTAACTTCTTTACCTATATATTTCCCTTCAATACCCGTTTCTTTCTCTTTTGAGTTTCTGTTTTTTATTAATAACGGTCTCAGGAAAAATATTGAAAGCATTGACAAAACAACAAAAACTATTGCAAGTGTAATCCAGTCAACCGCAAAAACGGCAATCACAGCCGTAATTAATGCTCCTAAAGCCAGATTTAAAAAGAACATTGACGGAAGAAGCATTTCCAGAATTACAAAAACCAATGCCAAAACTATATAAAATTGCCATAAAACCATAACATACCACCTTTATTTTTTAATCATGATAACACTTTTTTGAGTATTAGTCAACTTATTAAAGAGAAATCATCCCGTTTGATAGCTTAAAAAGGTAATGAATTATAAAAAACGGAATTTTAATATAAAAAAGTTTAAAGCAGATGAGGATTTAATATTATGAAAAAAACAGTTTTGTTAGTAATTATTTTACTTTTAACAAATGTACAATACACATCTTATGCCGCAACAAGACTTTACAGAAATATTTACACAAATCCCTATACAGGTTACAGAAAAGTAATTTCATACCCCGGTTATACAACAAACAATTATTACAGACCGAGATACGGCAGGATGTCAAGAAAAATTAATCCTTATTACAGATACGAAAGACGTCCGATAATTTATCACAGATTTAGAGGAAATATAAATAACAACATAAAAAATGTGGCTTACAACGGTGAAAATATTGACCTGAACACTTTATCCCGTCTGGAGAATAAAATTCTCGGCAGGAATTATGCATACGATGAAACAAAATCAAGAATAGAAAGAATAGAAGAAAAAATGTTCGGAGCATGCCAATCGGGTGATATAAAAGAAAGATTTAACACGATATCACATGCCGCAAAAAGTTATAAAACATACAACGCATACAACAATTACGAGGACAGATATTCTCCCTGTTATCAAGACAACAGATATAACGGGTACACACCGCCAATAGTCTCGGGCGGCGGGGTAAGAAGTATGCTCGGAAGCCTTGGAAATTATATGTTTGGCGGTTATCCGACAGGTTTTACACCGCAAATGGATCCTGCATATATGGATTATTTTGAAGCCGAACGGCAAATGCAAAATTCAGACAGCGGAGAAAATATAGATATCAGAACAAATACGGGTTATTATAAACATCGTGCCAACAGACAGTCAGGTATGGGAGTAACCTTGTTAGATTAATTTAAGCACTTGAAATCTTTAAAATATATGTTATAATGTTAAAGTAAGGTTGAAATATTCAATCGGGAAGTACTCTGGTGCGAAGCACCGAAAATTTGGGAGTTAATGAAAAAATTATGAAAAAATCGAATTTTGAAGTTTTAGCATTCACC
>CANPZB010000033.1 GCA_947588755.1 Candidatus Gastranaerophilales bacterium
AAAATTCGATTTTTTCATAATTTTTTCATTAACTCCCAAATTTTCGGTGCTTCGCACCACAGTACTTCCCGATTGAATATTTCAACCTTACATTAACATTATAACATATATTTTTGAAGATTTCAAGAGGGGTAAGTTTTTTTCATTCAGTCCGCAACAAAGCAGTTATAAAAGTTTCGACAAGTTCCATTATGCCGCTAAATGGGTACTTGTGAGAATTTATTAAATTAAGACCTTGGCGGATTAATTCTTTTTCCCTATACAATGATATTCAAATCCGCGAATTTGCAGACGTTCCGAGTCATATTGGTTTCTTCCGTCAAATATAACGGGTGATTTCATTAGTGACTTGATTTTATCAAAGTCGGGTCTGCGGAATTCGTTCCATTCGGTAAGTAAAAGCATGCAGTCAGCATTTTTTAACGCATCGTAAGAACTTTCGCAATATGTGATTTTATTTTGCCAAATCATTTTGGCTTGTTCAAATCCTTTCGGGTCGTAAGCTTGTACTTTTGCACCCAACTCAAGCAGAGCATTTATAATGGTAATTGAGGGAGACATTCTCATGTCATTTGTTTTAGGCTTGAAGGTAAGCCCCCATACCGCAAATGTTTTACCTGATAAGTCACCGCCAAATCGTTTCAATATCTTATTAATAAATATAACTCTCTGTTCTTTATTAATTTCGTCCGCTGCTTCAATAAGTCTGTGAGAGCAGTTGCAGTCTTTAGCGGTTTTAATTAAAGCTTTTACGTCTTTAGGGAAACAACTTCCGCCGTAACCGAGTCCCGGAAACAAAAATTGTGAACCGATACGTTTGTCAGAACACATTCCTATTCTTACCATTTCGGCATTTGCACCGACGGCTTCGCAAAGATTAGCGATTTCGTTTGCGTAAGAAATTTTTATTGCTAAAAAGGAATTTGCGGCATATTTAGTCATTTCTGCGGATTTAACGTCCATAATAACAAATCTGCTTGCGGTTCTGAAAAACGGTGCGTAAACTTCCTGCATTATTGCAGTTGCACGCATGGAGTCCGAACCTATTACTACCCTGTCGGGTTTCAGAAAATCGTCAACGGCAGCCCCCTGCTTTAAAAATTCAGGATTAGAAACAACGTCAAATTCGCCGTCATAGAATTTTGCAATGGTTTGTTTAACTTTTTCCGCCGTACCTACGGGTACGGTTGATTTATCTACTATTACTTTATATCCGTTTATTGACTTCCCGATACTTTCGGCAACAGACATGACGTAGTGCATATCAGCCGAACCATCCTCACTTTGCGGAGTGCCGACAGCGATAAAACATACCAGCGATTTTTGAACGGCATCTTTAAGATCGGAAGAAAAAGTTAATCTGCCTTCAAGTGTGTTTGCTTTTATGAGTTCTTCAAGTCCCGGTTCATATATAGGTACAATGCCCGAACGTAATTTTTCAAGTTTTTCCGTATCATTATCAATGCATATAACTTCATTACCCATGTCCGCCAAACAAGTTCCGGCAACCAGCCCTACATATCCTGTTCCTATTACACAAATTTTCATATCTGCTCCTTTTGGTTAAATATTACCACAAAATTTTTTTTTATGAAATAATATTTATATAATTATTTGAGGACAGAACATGGATTACAGACTACAAAATACGGTATCAAAAGATGCTTTTAACTATAAATATCTGCTGGGTAAAATTTATCCTTATATAAAGCCTGTATTGCCCAGAGCAATATTAAATCTTATTATTGCAATTCCTCTGGGACTTCTTGACGGGGTTGTGGCTTTATCATTAAAGCCTTATTTGGACTTTGTTATTAACGGCAGTCCCGAACACACATGGACGTATTTTGGTATTACGGTTCATTCGCAGGCGTTTTTGGCGGCTATAATTCCTTTCGGTATTGTCGGTTTTGCTCTTTTTCAAGGTGTTTTAAAATATGTAAGTAACTATCTTACCGACTGGACGGGGCAAAAAATATCCATGTCTTTGAAAAAAGATTTGTTTAAAAAGTTAACTTCAATGGATTCAAAATTTTTCGATGTAAATTCATCGGGGATAGTTTTAACAAGATTTTTATCCGACCCTGATGCGGCTTCACGAAATATTATTGACATGTTAAAATCGTTTATTGCAACATTTTTCGGACTTGTCGGGTTGGTTGGCGTTTTGCTTTATAATTCCTGGAAACTCGCAATTATCGGAGTTACGGTCATGGCTATTGCTATTACTCCCGTAACTTTAATCAGAAAAAGAATTAAAAATGTTTCCAATGCAACGATGGTTGTCGGCGGGAATATGACAACGAATTTCAACGAAACTTTTGCGGGAAATAAAATTATAACCGCATATAATTTGCAGGATGAACAAAATGAAAAATTTGATAATCAAATTAATGAACAGTTCCATTTGGCAATGTCTTTGACAAAACGTGTAGGCTGGATGTCTCCGATAATGTATTTTGTTTGTTCGATTGGTATTGCACTCGTAATGGCTTACGGTAATCACCTTATATTGTCGGGACAGATGACGGCAGGCAGTTTCGCTTCTTTTGTAACTTCATTACTGCTTTTGTATAAACCGACCAAAACACTCGGTAATACTTTAACAAATTTACAGAGTGTGTTCGTCGCAATGGGAAGGGTATTTGAGTTGTTTGATATTAATCCGAAAATTCACTCACCCGAAAATGCGGTTGAATTAAAAGGCTTGAACAATGTAATTGAATTTAAGAACGTTGATTTTGAGTATGAACAGGATGTTCCGGTGTTAAAAAATCTAAATTTGAAAGTAAACAAAAACGAAACAATTGCACTTGTCGGAAATTCGGGCGGAGGTAAAAGTACGGTGGTAAGTCTTTTGCCGCGTTTTTATGATGTTAAAAGCGGTTCTGTTGAATTTGACGGTGTGGATATAAGAAAGTTCAGCCTTGAATCTTTACGAAATCAAATATCATTTGTTTTTCAGGATAATTTTCTTTTTACGGGTACAATAAAAGACAATATTCTGATGGGAAATGAAGGTGCATCGGCACAGGATATTGAAAAAGTCGTGAAAATGGCTCATCTTGATGAATTTATTGATACTCTGGAAAACGGTCTTGATACTTCGGTAGGTGAAAGAGGTACGGCACTGTCGGGCGGTCAAAGACAAAGGGTAGCAATTGCAAGAGCTATGTTAAAAGATACTCCGATAGTTGTTTTGGATGAAGCTACTTCTGCACTTGATAATAAATCGGAAGCTATTGTACAAAAAGCTTTGGACAACTTAATTCAAAACAAAACGGTTTTTGTTATAGCACACAGGTTATCAACTATTAAAAATGCCGACAGAATTGCCGTTATAAATGAAGGTGAACTTGTCGAACTCGGTACTCACGAAGAATTAATGCAAATACCCGACGGCAAATATAAAAATCTTTATGAAATGCAATTCAAAAAACAGGAAAAAGCAGAGGTTTAGTATGCATTTGATTTTGAAAAAACGCATTGAACCGTACGATTTGCTTGAAACCTTAAAAAAACATTATTCAATGACCGACTTAACTTTTGACGGTTATACCAAGCCCGAAAAGAAAAAAGAGTTTATGAAATTTTTGCAATCTCCCGATTATTTGGGGCTATATATGAAAAATGTAAATAAATTTTATTTGTTTAAAAAAGATGAAAATTCAAATATCTTTGCGATTTTAGGTTTAACCGACAATGATTATGAACGGTCGTCGGATTTTGATGAACCTTTAAATACCGTTGATATGGGAAAAGCGGAAGCGGGAATATTTAATTTTTAAATTTCCTTAATATTTTATATTTAAAAGGCAATTTTTACCTTTAAAAATACTTTATAAAAATAGAGGAAATTAAGGGGAAAAACAATGCTTATAAACGGTTATTACAATATAAATCCATGGATGGGCTTTTACGGCTTTCCTTTGTACAGACCGTTTTTTTGCCCTTATAATAATATTAATTCCGTTTATTCATTCTTTAGTGCAAACAGACAAATGCTTGATTATTCATATATGTTAATAAATAACATGTATAAAAAAGCTGATTATAACGTGTTTGAAGAAAAACCGAAAATTGTTTATAAGCCCGTACAGGTTTATAAACCCATACAAGTACATAAACATAATACCTCAAATTACTCAAATGATTTTTTGTCCGTAACTTCATATCAAAATTTAAGCAATTCATTACATAAACCTGTAAAGGTCAAAAAACACCCGCATACGAAATTAACAAGTACCCGAAATACAAATTTACCTGTACTTGCAGAAGCGGGATATGATAATATAAAGGGTTCAAAGTTAGCATCAATTGCAAGAAGAAATGCTCATAAATCCGTATCATTATGTGCAAGATATACTAAAAAAGCCATAGAGCAAGCGGGTCTGGGTTCATATCAATCGGGTAACGCATATCAATGTGCGGATATTTTGAGAAGAAATCCTAATTTTAAAGAAATAAAAGTTTCCGGTAATAAATTATCAAGTTTGCCCGCAGGATGTGTAATTGTATATGACAGAGGTGCTGCAGGATACAGTAAAAAATACGGGCATGTCGAAATAACACTCGGAAACGGTTGTGCCGCAAGTGATTTTATTAACACAAATATTCGTCCGAGTGAAAATGTTCATGTATTCGTTCCGGTTTAAGCGGTCAGGAATTTAAGATTTTTTCAATTTGTTCTTCCAATTCATTTAATGTGCCGTTATTATATACAACATAATCACATAATTTAACTTTTTCGTCCTGCGGCATTTGCGAATTCATTCTGGCTTTTGCATGCTCCAAAGTGTAATTGTTGCGATTTAACAGTCTTTTTAGCCTTATCCCGTCATCCGTATAAATAAAAATTATTTTATCAAAAATATTTTGCATTTTTGCTTCAAATAATAGCGGAATACCCACAAAAACAATATCTTCCGATTTATTATCTTCAAAAAATTTAAGAATAATTTCTTTTATTTGAGGGTGCATAATATTTGCGATGAGCTTTCTGGCATGTTCATCGGAAAAAATAAGCTGTCCCACTTTATATCTGGAAAAATCGCCGTTTTCAAACACATCATAATTTTTGAATGCTTCATACAGAGGTTTGTTTGAAATATTCAGTATTTCTCTTGAAACTTCGTCGGTGTCAAGTACTTTGTAGTTTTTCTTTTCCAAAATCCTTTGTACTGCCGACTTTCCCGAAGCTATGTTACCTGTAATCGCAATTTTTATCATTCCTGCATAATCCTGTTTAGAAAATTCTTTAATTCCTTAATCTGTTTGGGCTTTATTGGCTTAAATTCACCGCGTTTCAAACCTTCAATGCCGATTGTTGCATGTCTTATCCGTTTAAGAGTTTTAACTTCATAGCCGATGCTTTCAAACATTTTTCTGATTTGTCTGTTCATCCCTTGATAAAGGGTTATTTCCATAAATGTATGTTTATTGTCGATTTCCAAAACCGATATATCCGCATAAGCCGTTTTGCCTTTTTCAATTTCAACTCCGTTAGCGATTTTTTCCAATTCATTTCTGCTTATTTTTGCATCTACGGTAACATGATAAACTTTCGGAACTTTTATTGACGGGTGAGTTAACTGATATATCAAATCCCCGTCATTTGTAAGTATTAACAACCCGGTAGAGTCTTTGTCCAGTCTGCCTACGGGTTTAAGTCCCGCCATAGAATCGGGAAGTATATCATAAATGGTTTTACGCCCCTGATAATCATCGCAGGTTGTAATATAGCCTGCGGGTTTATAAAACCTGTAATATTCATGTTTGGAAGGGGTAACAAGTTTTTGATTTACAAAAACTTTGTCTTTAGGTTGAACTATAAAACCGGGTTCGTTAATAATTTTTCCGTTAACATTCACGTTTCCCTGAAGTATAAGTTCATCCGCTTTTCTTCTTGAACACAACCCTGATGATGCTATATATTTGTTTAAACGGTTGCCGGACATAGAACACCTTTTTCAAACTTTTCAATGAGTTCTTGCGGCATTCTTCTGTATAATTTGCCGTCATTGGTTACCGCTACGCAATCGAATGCAGCTTCTACGAATAATTTCCCTGTATCTTTTGATTTAACTGCCTGTTTAAAAGTAACCGTAAGCCCGTTACATTTTTCCACCCATGATTCAACGATAATTCTGTCGTCAAGTTTGGCAGAAGCCTTGTACCTGATATTCATGTTTGTGACGGGTATAAGTACGTCATTATTTTTCATTGAAACTAAATCCAAACCGAGCATATCACAAAGTTCAACGCGGCCTTTTTCAAGCCATCTTATATACGCACCATGCCATACAACACCGTAAGCATCAGTATCGGCATAATATACTCTTGTGTCATAAATATGCTTAATCATAAAATTAATATAACACAAAAAAGATGAATTGTTAAATATCCCCGCATTAACCGTTTTTGTTATATTAGTTAAAACAAAACGACAACCATCGGCTGTCGTTCCGTTATTAAATAAGTTATAAAATAAAACCAATTAATTACACAGTGCAAGAAGTATGCCTGCTGCAACGGCAGAACCTATTACGCCTGCTACGTTAGGTCCCATTGCGTGCATTAAAAGGTAATTTTGCGGATTAGCTTCCAAACCGACCTTATTTGCTACACGTGCAGCCATCGGTACTGCGGAAACTCCTGCTGCACCGATAAGCGGATTAATTTTTGTTTTGGAAAATAAGTTCATAACTTTTGCAAAAATTACCCCCGCACCCGTAGCAAAACTGAATGCCAAAATACCGAGTATCAGTATAAACAAAGTCTGTGTGGTCAAAAATTGTTCCGCTGAAAGTTTTGAACCTACGGACAAACCTAAAAATATCGTTACGATATTAATTAAAGCGTTCTGCATAGTGTCTGATAATCTTTCAACAACTCCGCATTCTTTGCAAAGGTTTCCGAATGTCAATGCACCGATTAGCGGGCATGCATCGGGTAAGAAAATTATACAAAGTCCCAAAACCACAAGCGGGAACACGATTTTCTCTCTTTTTGAAACTTCTCTCAACTGTAACATTTGGATTTCACGTTCTTTTTTAGTCGTTAAGAGTTTCATAATCGGCGGTTGAATAACCGGAACGAGTGCCATGTAAGAATATGCCGCAACGGCAATTGCACCCAAAAGTTCTGGGGCAAGTTTTGAAGTTACGTATATTGATGTCGGACCGTCCGCACCGCCTATGATACCGATAGCACCTGATTGCGGAAGCGTAAATCCGAAAACACAGAGTGCCAGAAGCAAAGCACCGAATATTCCGAATTGAGCCGCACCGCCTAATAATGCGGTTTTAGGATTGGCGATAAGCGGTCCGAAATCAGTCATTGCACCTACGCCCATAAAAATTATAAGAGGAAACAAGCCCTGATGAATTCCCGCTTCGTAAATTATTCCCAAAAATCCGTGCGGGCCTGCAATTTCCGCAACGGGAATATTTGACAATAACCCCCCGAATGCTATCGGAATAAGCAAAAGAGGCTCATATTGTTTTTTAATTCCCAGCCACAAAAGGAAACAGCAGATTACAAGCATTATCGGAGAACCGAATTGATGCAAAAACTGCTCAAATCCGTTTGTAATATTGGGGTCAACAGGCTGTATAAAGTTCGCAATACCCGTCGATTCCCATAATTTAATTAAACTCTCTGTTATATTCATCTCTTTTATCCTTTACTATGCGATAGTTACAAGAACATCGCCTGTTTTAACTTTACTTCCCGTTTCAATTTCAACCGAGTTAACCACTCCTGAAACGGGTGATTTAATTTCGGTTTCCATTTTCATGGCTTCTACAACCAAAAGTACGTCACCTTCGTTAACGGTATCGCCCGTGTTAACCAATACTTTGAGAACATTACCGGGCAATGCGGCTTTGACGGGCGTACCTTCGCCTGAAGATGCCGTAACGGTTTCAATTCCGTTTTTAACATCGTAGTCGTATTGCTTACCGTTAACAACGGCTTTTGCACCCTTAAATTCTACGGCATATTTTTTACCGTTAACGGTTACGGTATAACCGTTTGAAGAATTGTCGGAAGTCGGGGCCGTCTCGGCAGATTTTTTGTTAACCGAAACAGTACCTTTACCAAGCAGGAAGTCAATACCTTTGTCGACGTTACCGTCTTTGCAGGCTGCTGCGATGAATAGATTTTCATCGGTTACGGGAAGTCCTGCTGCTTTAAGTCTTGCTTCTGCTGCTTTTAAGCCTTTTTCAGGGTCTTTTTCGTTTATATCAACGACTTTTTCCGTTGTAGGCTGTAAACCTGTTTTTTCTTCCGCCCATTTGATAAGTTCGGCATCAGGCTCGCAAGGAGTTTTGCCGAAATATCCCAAAAGCATTTTTGCATATCCGGGATTTGCCTTATCCCAAGGTTTTTCGGTTATTGCATTTAAGAAAGACTGTTGAGCGTAGAATTGTGAAACCGGCGTAACCGATGTTGCAAAACCGCCTTTTTCAACAACTTCTTTCATGTTTTCAATAACTTTCGGGAACTTATCAAGCATACCCATGTCTTTAAGCTGGTTAACGGTTGTAGCCGTAGCACCGCCGGGCAGAGGAGCTTGAATTAATATCGGGTTTGTTGCAAGAGAAATCGGTGAAATCGGATAATCTTTCATGCATTCTTTGAAGATTTCTTCCGTTTCCATAATTTTCTTTATATCAAGCCCTAAATCGTAATCCGTTCCGCGAAGTGCATGCCACATTGAAATTATGTCAGGCTGTCCCGTACCGCCCGAAACAGGTTTCATTGCAAGGTCAATACCGTCCGCACCGCCGTCAAGAGCTGCCAGATATGCCGCCAAGCCCGTACCTGCGGTTTCGTGTGAGTGAAATCTTATATGTGCATCCGCACCTAAAATTTCTCTTGTACGTTTTACGGTTTCAAAGACCGTTCTCGGAGTTGAAGTCCCTGATGCGTCTTTAAATGCCAGACTGTCAAACGGTATTCCCGCATCAAGAATATTTCTCAAAACTTTTTCGTAAAAATCAGGGTTGTGAGCACCTTCACAGCCGTATGGCAAAGCCATCATGGTAATTGTTACTTCATGTTGAAGCCCATGCTTTTTAATGCTGTTTGCCGAATCAATAAGGTTATTGACATCATTCAACGCATCAAAGTTTCTGATAACGTTAACTCCGTGTTTTGCAAACATTTTGGCGTGCAGGTCAATAACGTCACGCGGTTGCGAGTTAAGTCCGACAACGTTAACACCTCTTGCCAGAGATTGAAGTTTAACATCAGGCCCTACTGCGGCTCTTATCTTGTCCATTGTTTCAAAAGCGTTTTCGTTGCAGAAGAATATCGGTGCCTGAAATCTTGCACCTCCGGCTGTTTCAAAGTGTGTCAAACCTGCGTTGACAGCTGCTTGCAAAGCCGGTATAAAATCCTCAACAAGAACTTTTGCTCCGTAAATCGATTGGAAACCGTCTCTGAATGACGTATCCATTACTTTAATAAGTTTTTTTGTCATATATATATCCTTTCATAACTGTTTATCTTTTTGCTACCGCCGCGGCAAGTGCGATTGCTATGGCAGTGTTATCATCCGAATTTTCGGATACTCTTTTCCTTTCGGTTGTTTCAATTTGTTCCGGAAAAATTTTGTTTAAATACCCTACCGCTGATGACATAATGTGCATTGCAGCTATTAAAATACACAAAAAACTCAGAACAAATCCCATTCCTATTGCGAGTAATGTCAAACCCTCAGTCAATGTTTCGCTCATAATATATCTCCTATTGTTAATACATAACTTTTGTCGTTTTCAAGAAGAACAAGTTCTCCTTTATCGTTTATTTCTTTAGCCAAACCGCATTTTTGTCCGTTTAAGATTTGTACGCAAATTTCCTTTTCAAGAAAATTTGTTCTTGAAATGTAATCATTCTTTATAAAATCAAATCCTTGTGATAAGAATGTTTCGTAATTTTCAAAAAAAGCGGACGTTAGCTTTTTCATAAAACCGTTTTTGTCAACTTGGCGATTTATTTCAAGGTTAAGAGAGCAGACTTCTTTGTCGGTAATTTTTTCGAGTGATTTCGGTTCTGCATTGAGATTTACTCCTATTCCCAAAATAAGTCCTCTCAAACTGTTCCCCTGTACGACTGTTTCACAGAGTATTCCTGCAATTTTTTTGCCGTTGATAAGTACATCATTCGGCCATTTGATTTGTGGAGTTAAACCGTATTCTTCAAGTATTTTGCACAAAACCACGGATAAATACTGGGTTAGATTTGAATACTTGTCATTAAAATTTTCGGAAGGTTTTAAAACGAAAGACAAGAACAAATTTCCTTTGCCCAAATCAACCCATGAACGCTGCAGTCTGCCTCTGCCGTTGGTTTGAACATCGGCATGGATAACTGTTTTGTCGGATAAATTTTTAAGATTTCTTTTCGCGTACAGGTTGGTAGAATCAACTTCTTCCAAGTATACAGTTTTCATTGTCTCCCTCGATATTAAAAAATCTTTTATGATTATATTGTAAAACAAACAAAAAAAATTTGCGATTTTTTTTTTACCGGAGTAAAATAAATTCGTAAGAGAGTTGATATGGAACATTGGGTTTATACACTTAATATTGCGGGATATACAATTAAAATGAACATGGATACATTGATAACAATGTGGTTCACAATGATTTTGTTAATTGTTCTCGCACTTTTTATTACAAGAAAAACCTCTGTTGTTCCGAGCGGATTACAGGCTTGTGCGGAAGGTATAATAAACTATTTCGCGGGAATAACAAAAGCCGGCATGGGGGAAGATGAAGCAAAAAAACACCTGCCGCTTATTCTGACTTTGTTTATGTTTATTTTGACCGCTAATCTTGCGGGACAACTTCCCTGGCATTTAATTCATCTCAAAACGGGTGAACTTGCCGCTCCTACAAATGATATTAATTTAACTGCAGCCATGGCGATAGTCGTATCAATTTATTATATATATTACGGTGTAAAAAGAAAAGGGTTTCATTTCTTTGTTCACGGGTTTAGTATCGACGGAATAATAATTACTCTGGTGGATACGCTGGAACTTTTTGTAAGACCTTTTTCTTTGGCATTACGACTTTTCGCTAACATATTTGCAGGCGAAGTACTTGTTTTCACTATTGTAGGTATGATTGCCTATATTGCACCGCTGCCGTTCATGCTTTTTGAACTGTTTGTGGCTTTAATACAGGCTCTCGTATTTACGCTTTTGTCTACAACTTATATTTCATTGGCTATAAAAGAAGAATAAATAAAAAAGTAAAGGAGAAAATTTATGGCATTAGAACAATTAGCAAATTTGGATTTATCTAAACTGGGTGCCGGTATAGCAATAGGCTTCGGTGCTATAGGCGGAGGTTTAGGTTTAGGAATTGCGACGAAAGGTGTTTTGGAAGCTATTGCAAGACAGCCCGAAATCAAAGACGAAGCATTTAAAAACTTTATTATAGGTGCAGGGCTTGCGGAAGCTACGGCTATTTATGCTTTGCTGGTCGCAATGCTTTTGATATTCTCATAAGTTTAAAAAAAGGCAGTTTTAATGTTTGAATTTAACGCGACATTTTTAATATCGATGATTAGTTTTGCAGTGTTCATTCTTATTATGAACCGTATTTTTTATAAGCCAATTTTGGATGTTATTGAAAAACGGCAAAAACTTATCAATGAAAATTACCAATGTGCAAAAAATTCGCATGATACTGCCGAAATGCTTTTAAAACAAAAAGATGAACGGTTAAATGATACGCTTGAAAAAGCAAGAAAAATTACTCAGGACAAAATTTCGCAAGCGGAAAAAGAAGTTCAAACCATACTTGTTGGGGCTAAAAATGCTTCTAAGGAAAGAATTGAAGCAAGCAGGGCGGAACTTGCGAAAAAAGAAGAACAAATCCGCAAAGATACGGATAAAAATATTAAATCGTTAGCGGGTGAGATTTCCAAAAAACTTTTGGGAAATGACATTTTCGAAGAATATTTTAAAGATTACAACACGGACGGTAAGGTATGATTGGCAAAATATCAGAAGTTTGGAATTTAATAATTCAAAGCAATACATTCAATTTTATTGTAATGGTAATGCTTTTGGCGTATATATTTAAAAAATTCAATTTGTCCGATATTCTGCTTAAAATGAAACGGAATATAATTCAAAGCATAGACAATTCCGTACTTGTTAAAAAAGAAGGGGATGAAGCTCTTGAAAAAGCGGAAAATTCGCTGAAAAACCTCGAAAATGAGATTAAACTTTCGCTTGATAATGCTGAAAAACTGGGAAATCAGACAGCGGAAAATATTCTTAAAGAAAGCGAAATTAAACTTGAACAAACCGAAAAAAACACTTTAAAAATTCAACAGGCGGACGAAAAAAACTTATCATCAAAATTAGTCCGCGATGCCGTGTCAAATTCGACAGATAAGGCACGAAAGTATATTACGGACATTCTGGATGCACATCCCGAACTTCAGGAAAAATATATTTATGAAAGTTTAGATGACTTGGATAGGATAGATTTAAAATGACAAATACCAAAATAACCTCAATAGCAAAAAATTATGCCGATTCTCTCATAAAATTGGGTGAAAGCGGAACTTTGGATTATAAAGAAATTTTTGAAAATCTCAATACCGTTACCGATATTTTGGAAAATTCCCCCGATTTGGTTTTTGTTATTGAAAATCCGTCCGTTCCCGATATAAAAAAATACGAATTGATAGATGCGATTTTTGTAAATCAGGTTAATTCTTACATTAAAAATTTTATAAAAATATTGATAGAAAAAAGACGTTTCAAGGAATTTAAGGGTATAACCGCAGCTTATTTTGAAAAGTTTGATGAAATAAATAACCTTAAAAGGGTAGAAATTATATCCGCAACAGATTTAAACGAAGAAATTAAAAATAAGATTACCGACAAGTTAAATAAAAAACTGAATAAAAACATAAGTGCCGTATGGCATACCGATAAAGATATTATTGCGGGTCTTGTTATAAAGGTTGATGACAACGTAATTGATACAAGTCTCAAAAATAAATTAGAAAATCTTAATAAAAATATGTTAACATAGTACGGAAAGGTAAGGTAACAATGGCATTAATACAACCTGACGAAATAAGTTCCATAATAAAAAGCAAAATAGAAAACTACGAAATACAAACGGAAGTTTCCAATACGGGTTCCGTCATAGAAATTGGTGACGGTATAGCAAGGATTTACGGTTTACGCAACGTAATGTCCAACGAACTTGTAGTTTTTGATGACGGAAAAAACACTTTAGGTATTACTCTCAACCTTGAAGAAGATAACGTAGGTGTCGTAATTTTGGGTGAATACACTCATATTAAAGAAGGTATGACAGTAAAAACTACGGGTAAAATAGCTTCTGTTCCCGTAGGAGAAGGGCTTATCGGCAGAATTGTAGACCCCACAGGTAAACCTATTGACGGCAAAGGCGAAATTAGCTTTACAAAAACGCGTCCGATAGAACGGGTTGCCCCGGGTATTGTTTCGAGAAAGTCGGTTAATCAGCCATTACAAACAGGATTAACCGCAATAGATGCACTTACTCCCATCGGCAGAGGTCAAAGAGAACTGATTATCGGCGACAGACAAACAGGCAAGACCGCTATAGCAATAGATACAATTATTAACCAGAAGGGACAGAACGTAATTTGTATTTACGTTGCCATCGGTCAAAAAGCTTCTACCGTTGCACATTTGGCAAAGACATTGGAAGAAAGCGGCTCTATGGAGTATTCCATAATTGTTTCGGCGACGGCAAATGAAAGTGCACCGCTTCAATATATCGCACCATTTGCGGGAGTTGCTATCGGAGAAGAATTTTTGGAACAGGGTAAGGATGTTCTAATCGTGTATGACGATTTGAGTAAACATGCTCAGGCATACCGTTCCATGAGCCTTTTGTTGAAAAGACCTCCGGGACGTGAAGCTTATCCGGGTGACGTATTCTATTTACATTCAAGATTGTTGGAACGTGCCGTAAAACTAAACGATAATCTTGGCGGCGGAAGTATTACCGCATTGCCGATTATTGAAACTCAAGCAGGTGATGTTTCGGCATATATTCCTACAAATGTTATTTCAATTACTGACGGACAGATATTTTTGGAATCAAATTTGTTTAATTCGGGTGTAAGACCTGCAGTTAACGCAGGGATTTCGGTTTCCAGAGTCGGTGGTGCCGCACAAACAAAAGCTATAAAACAGGTGGCAGGTAAATTAAGACTTGATTTGGCACAATACCGTGAATTGGAAGCTTTTGCACAATTTGCATCGGATTTGGATCAGGCTACAAAAAATCAGCTTTTACGCGGAGAAAAGCTTACCGAAGTATTAAAACAACCGCAATACAGGCCGTTAAGCGTCGCAGAACAAGTTTCTATTCTGTTTGCCGCAAACGAAGGAATTCTGGATGATGTGCCTAATACGGATATTCCAAAATTTAAAAAAGAATGGTTTACTCACTTGCAAGCAAATTTGAAAGAACTTTCCGATAACTTGAATGACGGAAGTGCGTTATCCGAACAAGACCAAAATGATTTAAGAGCCGAACTTAAGAAATTTAAGGAAACATTCTGAGAGGTGTGTATTGAGTAGTTTAAAGGACATAAAAACCAGAATACAAAGTGTCAAAAGCACGCAAAAAATTACTCGTGCGATGAAAATGGTGGCGGCAGCAAAAGTTAAAAAAGCCGAAAACACCGTAAAAGCTTCCCGTCCTTTTACACGGGAGTTGGCATCAATGTTTAAAAGGCTTCTTGACAGTGTCGGGACTTACAGTTCTTCCACTCTGAAAATAAATCATGCAATCGATAATTACCCCGAACTGCTTAAAATACGTGAGGTCAAAACGGCAGGTTTGCTTGTAATTACTTCAAATAAAGGACTTGCAGGTGCTTATAATGCCAATATAATCAGAAAAACCCTTAAAAGAATGGAAGAATATCATAAAAACGGCATAAAAACACTTTTGTTTGTCGTCGGTCAGAAAGGGATTTCGGCTTTAAAGAAAAAAAGTTCCGATTTTGACAGCAGCATTGAAAAAACGTATCTCGGAGTGATAAATTCACCGTCTGCCGAAGGTGCAAAAATGCTTGTAGAAGATTTGGCGGATTACTATGTGTCGCATAAGATTGATAAAATTGAAATTATTACTACCCGTTTTAAAAACATGATGAGTTACTACACCGAGTTTTGGGAAATTTTGCCCTTAAAAGGTTTAAATGATGATTATGAAAGACTTCACGATAATATATTGGAGCCGTTAATGGAATTTGAACCCGATATGCACCATATTTTGCAAAAAGTTGTTCCGATGTACATAACCAATATAGTTTATCAAGCTTTGCTTGAGGCACAGGCAAGTGAACTTGCTTCAAGAATGACCGCTATGTCGGCTGCGTCAACAAATGCGGAAAATATCCTTAACACTTTGACGGTGGAATATAACAAAACACGTCAGAGTGCAATTACACAGGAAATTATTGAGGTGGCATCGGGAGCCAATGCTCAATTAGGGTAAAGAAAGAGTTTAAAGATGTTCAGACATTTTGCACCGATAATTTTATTGACCGTTTCGAATGTTTTTATGACATTTGCATGGTACGGGCATTTGAAGTATAAAAGTACCGCATTATGGATTGTAATTCTTGTCAGCTGGGCTATTGCATTTTTGGAATATTGTTTTCAGGTGCCTGCAAACAGAATAGGACATGGCGTATATAGTGCGGCACAATTAAAAACCATTCAGGAAGTAATTACACTTCTGGTTTTCAGCGTATTTTCGGTTTTGTACTTAAAAGAAGAATTCAGATGGAATTATGCCGTAGGATTTTTGTTCATAATTCTCGCCGTGTTTTTCATATTTAAAAAATGGTAAATGTTAAGCTGCCGACTTTTTGTATTGTTTTTTTAATTTTCTGGGAATTCTTGTTTTTGCCGTCTGTTCTTTTTTTATGGCAACGGCAGTTTTTGGGGTTTTCATAAGAAGCAATTCTTTTAATTTTTCAAAGGGGCGTTGTACATGTACGATAATTTTTGCCGCAATTTTTTCTTTATGTTTGTCTGAAGCGTGCATATTAACGTACTTTTCCGCTTTTTTACATGCTTTTAAACTTGTTTTAATTTTACTTTTTTCGGTTAATTGTGTTTCCAAAAGTTTATCGGCTTTGTATTCGGCAACAGCCATTACTTCAAGCAAATCCGAAATCCCGTAAGTTTTTGTATCAAGTGAATAAATATATTGTTTATACAAATCGCCGGTTTTGATAAAATTATTTTTCCCGCCGTAATTCGGGAAAGGACTTGCAGTATAAACATCGACATCAAACCCTTTTTTATCCGTAACGGTTACTGACAGAAGTTTTTTCTTTTTATCCGCGACATCAATAATTATGTTATTGGGATTTTCACTTTGTCTTTGCGAAATGCTTTCAAAGAACACTGACCACAGGGGTTTTCTGTGATTTTGCGGGATGTTAACATTCAAGTATATTGTATTTGGGGATTTCGCATTAATTAACCTGTCTGCCTGTTTAAGCATTTTTGTTGCAGCTTCCGAAGCAACGTAAACTCTGCCGAAATTCGGCTGAGAAGGGCAGTTTGGGTTGATACTGCTTATGTGCATATTTTCTCCTTAAGTCCGATAAAATTATAATACCTTTACAAAATTAGCTTGTAAAGGACTGTTATTATTTTTGTAACAGATATTTTACAATGATAACTTTAGTTTTAAAATGTAATCCTTAAAAATTACCCGAGTGAGGTTACGATTTATTCAAATTTGTTTTATGTTATTATATGTAAGAAAACGGAGGTTCGCATGAGAAAAAACTTAATAATTATTTCGTTAATTTTTATTATACCCGTAATAGCTTATATGTTTCTGACAAATTCGGGTGCATCAACGGCAAAAAACATAGATTTGAGTAAGCCGAGAGTTATCAAATTTACTTCAACAATGTGTATTGACTGTCAAACAATGAACAAAATTTTTAAGGAAATTTTCCCTAAATATGAGGGTAAAATAGTGCTTGAAGAAATTAATGTTCAGGATAAAAGTTCTTTTAACGATGAAGAAATAGCAAAATATAACGTAACACTTGTACCGACGATTATACTTATCAATTCGGCAGGCCAACAGGTTGAAAGAATTGAGGGTGCGGTATCAAAAGAAAAAATGGAAAACAGTTTAAAAGGGCTTAAATAATGGAAAATTATGCGGCTTTATTTACACAAAACGGCAGTTTACCAATACTTTTTGCACTGTCATTTGCAGGCGGTGTAATAGCTTCAATATCGCCCTGTTCTCTGGCAATGCTTCCGATAATAATAGGTTATGTCGGAGGATATTCCGATGAAAAACCGATAAAAACATTATTGCAAATGGTTTCTTTTGTAGCCGGCATGGCTGTTATTTTTTCGGTTATAGGAATAATATGTGCATTAACGGGCAAGGTTTTTGTTTCGTTTGCCGGCGGATATTTCGGGATATTCATTGCGGGAATAATCCTTGTAATGGGTTTGAAACTAACGGGTTTTATGGATTTTGAACTCCCCGTTATAATAAAAGAAATTCCCAAAGGCGACAGCCAAAGCCTTTTTATATATCCGTTTATTTTGGGAGCGGTTTTTGCTCTTGCGGGAAGTCCCTGTTCAACACCCGTTCTTGCGGGGATTATGGCATTTGCTTCTTTGACGGCAAGCATAACTCAGGCTATTTTAATGCTGTTTTTATTTTCTCTCGGGCAGGGGCTTATACTTATTTTGGCTGGTTTTTTGACATCACATTTGAAAAATTGGAAAGGATTTTACAAATTCTCCGATTTTCTTTTGAAAATTTGCGGTCTGCTGCTTATTCTGGCATCTTTATATCTTTTCTATAAAATATTTTCCCCGTTTTTTATATAAATACAAATATCTTTACGTATGGTTGTAAAAACTCATGTAATATCATATAATAGACTCAAAGGAGAATAATATGAAAATATATGAAGGTCAGTTAGTAGCAGCGAATGAAAAATTTTGTATTATACTTTCAAGGTTTAACGATTTTATAGGTTCAAAGCTTTTGTCGGGTGCTGTTGACGAACTGAAAAGACATGGAGTTTCGGAAGAAAATATAGAAATTGTAAAAGTTCCGGGTGCATTTGAAATTCCTCTTGCAGCATTAAAATTTGCACAAACTCAAAAATATGGTGCGATAATTGCGTTAGGTGCGGTTATTAAAGGTTCTACCCCTCACTTTGATTATGTTTCGGCAGAAGTTTCAAAAGGCATTGCAAATGTAAGCTTAAAAACGGGGGTTCCCGTTATATTCGGTGTTTTAACTACCGATAATATAGAACAGGCAATTGAAAGAGCAGGTACAAAATCAGGCAACAAAGGTGCTGATGCCGCTAAATCCGCTCTGGAAGTTGTTAATCTGTTTAAATCCGTATAACGTTATTCTGCAAAGGAGAAAATATGAGCGATATAATTACCGAGTACAGAAATGAAAATACTAAGGATATAGACATTCTTTCCACCTCAGAAATAGTAAAAAAGATGAACGACGAGGACAAACTTGTTGCTCTTGCGGTAGAAGCGGAAAGTGAAAATATTGCGGCGGCGATAGATATTATAGCCAAACAGTTTTTGCGTGGCGGCAGGTTAATTTATTTCGGAGCGGGAACTTCAGGCAGACTCGGCATATTGGATGCGTCGGAATGCCCTCCGACTTTCAGCGTTTCTTATGATATGGTTCAAGGATTTATATCAGGCGGAGATAAAGCCGTAAAACATTCGGTTGAAGGTGCGGAAGATAATTTTAATTTCGGTTATGACGATGCAAAAGTACTCAAAAAAGAAGATGTTGCGGTAGTTATTTCCGCAAGCGGTAATCCCAAATACCTTTTGGGAGTTTTGCAAAGAGCGGAAGAAGTCGGCTGCAAAACGATAGGTGTTACATGTAATTCCAAGGGTAAAATTGCCGAAGAAGCCGGACTTGTGATATGTGTGGAAGTCGGCCCCGAGGTAATAGCGGGTTCTTCAAGATTAAAAGCCGGTACGGCACAAAAAATGATACTTAATATGTTGTCTACGGGTTCCATGATTAAAATAGGGAAAACTTATGAAAATTTCATGATTGATTTACAGCCCGTAAACGAGAAACTCAAAGACAGGGCAATAAGAATTGTTGCTCAAATTGCTCAAGTTTCGCACAGTGATGCATTACAATCTTTGCTAAAGTGTGACTGGGAAATAAAAACAGCGATTGTTGTATTAAAACTTGAATATGATGTTGTTAAAGCACGCGAAGAACTTAAAAAACACAGAGGTGTTTTGAGAAAACTTTTGTACGAAAAACAACCCGTATAGGTAGAAAGGGAGTATGAAACGGATGAAATTAACGGTTTTAGGTGCAGGATGCTGGGGATTAACACTTGCAAAGCTCCTCACGGACAATTTTGATAAAGTTACGATTTGGGGACGTGCAGAGGATTTATCACAAGATTTAATCATCAATAAACACTGTGCAAAACCTTTGGAAATTCAACTGAAAGACACCGTTGAAGTTACGTCGGATTTGAAATCCGCCATATCGGATGCAGATATAATACTTCTTGTTGTAGCAACTTCCGGAATAAGAAATGTTTGCGAACGCTTACGGGAAGCAGGTATAAACACCGAACAGGTTCTTGTTAACGCATCAAAAGGAATAGAATTGCCTTCGCTTATGAGAATGAGTGAAGTTATAAAAGATGTTTTGCCGCAGCAAAGAATTGCCATACTTTCAGGGCCTACACTTGCAAAAGAAGTTTTGGCGGGACTTCCTACAGCTGCGTGTGTAGCTTGCGAAAATATTGAAACTGCGGAATATGTTCAAAAATCGCTTAATGTTCCTTCAAAATTCAGGCTTTATACAAATACAGACGTTATAGGAGTTGAATTAGGCGGTGCGTTAAAGAATGTTATAGCCATAGCATCAGGTTTTGCTCATACAATGGGGCTTGGCGACAATTGTACGGGTACACTTTTAACCAGAGGTATGGCCGAAATTATTCGGGTCAGCTTAAATTTAGGTGCAAATCCATCTACTTTGTACGGGCTTTCGGGTATAGGTGATTTAATTGCAACATGTTCAAGCCCCTTGTCAAGAAATTTCACTGTGGGCTCCATGCTTGCAAGGGGTAAAAAAATTGACGATATTTTAGCGGAATTGGGTTCCGTTGCCGAAGGTGTAAAAACTTCAAAAGCTATTTGTGAACTGGCAAAGAAATTTGATATAGATGTACCCGTTTCTGCCGCTATTTATGAAGCTGTGTACACTGATATTACACCGCAGGCATTACTCGAAAAATTAATGAACAGAAAACTTAAAGAAGAAGAAAGATATATATGATTAAATATGCCGTAAGATATTTGAAAAATACTTATTATCCGCTTGACGTTCCCGAAACATTAAAAATCGAGGACGGTCAGATGGTTTTGGTCAGAACCGAAAAAGGCGAAGAAGCTTTAAAAGCATTTATTGTTAATTCCGAAGTGGATAAACTCTGGGAAGATAACAAGAATAAACCGGAACCGTTAAAGGTAATCAGAACTTTATCTCAAAGAGATTTGCAAACTCTGGATGATATTAAAAAAGAAGAAGTTGAATCATTTTTTAAATGTAAAGCTCTGGTGGAAAAGCATAAACTCAGTATGAACCTTGTTCAATGCCGAATAACTTTTGACAGGAGAAAAATAACATTTTATTATACGGCACCGGAACGGGTTGATTTCAGAGAGTTGTTGAAGGATTTAACTCAGGTTTTTACCCGTGTAAGAATTGATTTAAGACATATCGGGGTTCGTGATGAAACTTCAATTTTGGAAGGTGCGGGTGTTTGCGGCAGACCGTTTTGTTGCTGCGGTTTTCTGAAAAAATTTGCCACAATAAATGTTAAACTTGCAAAAGACCAGGGTATGCCGATTGCTCCGGGAAAAATTTCGGGGACTTGCGGGAGACTTTTGTGTTGTCTTACTTATGAATATTCAAACTATATCGATGCTGCCAAGGGAATGCCTCCTGTCGGTTCTTCTGTTATGACCCCCGACGGACTCGGTAAAGTTTGCTATTTGCAGTTTTTAAACGGCACTGTTGCGGTTAAAACCGAGGACGGAAAAATTAAAGAATTTGCCAAGGGCGATATTGAAATGGTTGACGCGGATGTAAATGTTGAAATTGATTTACCCGTTATGAATACTTATTCCGATGAAAACGACAATATAGATATCAAACAATTGGAAGATGATAAAAACAGTTCGACGGGTAATATTTAATTTTTCTTGACAAAACTTAAAGAAAATGTTAGAATTCGTGTGTAAATGGGAATAATAGAAATAGGGGGTCATGAAATGGCAGATGTAGAGATTAAAAACGGACAAGCGGGGGGGGGGTAAACCGCTCATACCAAAGGTTTTGGCGATTTTTTGATTTTTTATTAAGCCCCGAAAAATTGGATTTTACCCATGGATTTTTTGTGTTTTTGAATGTGTTAAGACGCAAAAATTCTGTCATGCTGAACAACCATGTCATGGCGAACCCCAACCATGTCATCCTGAACTTGCGGATTTGCGGACGGACGGAGTGTAAACGAGTCCGGATAGCGAGCAGATTGAGCATAC
>CANPZB010000034.1 GCA_947588755.1 Candidatus Gastranaerophilales bacterium
TGTAAACGAGTCCGGATAGCGAGCAGATTGAGCATACTGTGGCAAAGCCACAAATGCGAAACTCTGCGAGCGTGGAGTAAATCCAAGACGTTTCAGGATCTTAAACATACATTATCGTTACAAACAGACATTTTGCAGAGGTTATGGGTTGGAATGACACCCACCCATGTCATGCTGAACTTGTTTCAGCATCTTATTTCGTGGCATTGGTTCAGTATCTTAATTGTACGAAAGACCCTGAAATGAATTCAGGGTGACATGTTGGTATTTAGAATAACACTATAGAAGTAATAAATAAAAAAAAAGAAAGGAACAAAAAATGAAAGAAGAAATCAAAAACACTAGAATTTTGGAAAAGACTGTAAGACTCGACAAGGCTAAGGTCCTGAAACGAGTTCAGGATGACATGGTTGTTCAACATGACAAGTCTAGGTTCAGGCGTGGTTTTGGTACTTTAGCACCCGAAAAGGTCTTTTCACCTTTCACCTTTCACTTTTCACAACGCCGTGCATTTACGTTAGCTGAAGTTCTTATAACTCTGGGAATCATCGGTGTTGTTGCGGCAATGACTTTACCGACTTTAGTGCATAATTACAAGAAACAGGAAATTGAAACTAAGCTTGCTAAGGTATACAGTGTTATGAATAATGCAGTTTTATTATCGAAAGCACATGATACATATACCGTGTGGAGTTCGCCAAAACAATATGACAATGATGACACTGAAAAATATCTGGAAACAACTATTCTGCCCTATTTAAAAACTTCAAAATATTGCAAATCAAGTAATAAAACATGCAAATGTTCCTCTTACTACAATGCACCTTGCGTTATATTTCCTGACGGAAGTTCTTTAACATTTAGAAATGTCGGTCAATTATTTGCTTTTTACGATTTAAATCAAAAAGATATAGCATCAATGAAAATCGGAACATCTCATTTTATATTCTTTCTTGATAATTCTAATCCCAGTCTGGGTGCATTTTATCCTTCGGGTTACGTTTGGGGTTATCGGGATGATGATGCTGTTGACTCTAATAGTGCTTCGGATTTTTATTTATATAATTCCGACAGAGAAACTTTGAAAAAATATTGTGGTTCAAAATATACAGCAAGTAATGCCGGTGATAATACATGTGCATTATTAATAATGCGAGACGGTTGGAAAATTAAAGATGATTATCCGATAAAGTTTTAGCAATTTTTGACATATTAAATCATATAATCACATTGTTCTAGACACGCCCGTACATATCTTCATAACGGATTATGTCGTCCTCAAGCAAAATATCACCTTTTTGAACTTCAATAATTTCTAAATCATCTTCAAAAGGATTTTGCAGCGAATGAATTGCTTTAACGGGGATATCAACACTGTGTCCCGGATTAAGAGTAAGTTCTTTATTATCAAGTTTTACAAAGGCTTTTCCCGACAGGACCACCCAGTGTTCACTTCTGTAATTGTGCGACTGAACGGAAAGCTTTTGACCTTTATTTACATGAATTATTTTTGTAATAAAACCTTTGCCTTGGGCAATTACAGTATAAAATCCCCACGGACGGTAAACGGTTTTGTGGATAAGATGAGTGTCATCATTTTGCTTTTTCAATGTTTCGTAAATTTGTTTTACATCCTGGGTGCGGTCTTTTTTGCAGGCAAGTATTGCATCTTCGGTTTCCACAATTATTGTGTCCTCCAAACCTATTGTCGCTACAAGTTTTGAGGAAGAATATATAAATGAATTTTTTGAACCCTCATCTATTACATGTCCCGCAAAAACATTCCCTTCACTGTCTTTTTTGCTCACGTCATATATTGACTGCCAAGAACCCAAATCATTCCAGTCACTTTCAAGTTCAACCAGAGCAATTTTTGACGACTTTTCCATAATCGCATAATCGACGGAAATATTAGGCATTTTGTCAAACGATACAAAAGGTATGTCAGGTGATTTTTCAAAATCGATTTCGTTTGAAATATTGTATATTTCAGGGGTTAAGTTCTTGTATTCAGAAAGCATTATTGAAGCTTTAAACATAAATATACCGCTGTTCCAAAAATAAGTACCTTTTTGTAAATATTTTTCTGCGGTTTCGGCGTCGGGTTTTTCGACAAATTCTTTGACCTTATACCCCGATGATAATAATTTTCCGTCAGTGTTTATATAACCGTATCCCGTTTCGGGGTAGGACGGCTTTATTCCGAAAGTTACTATATATCCCTGCTGAGCAAGTATTTCACCTTTTTTAACCGTTTGTAAAAATTTTTCCTTGTCGTTTACCAGATGGTCGGAAGGAACAACAATAATTACGGGGTCATAATCGGATTTTTCCGCAATATACTTTACAGCAAGTGCTATTGCGGGGGCGGTATTCTTCGACACAGGTTCCGACAGCAAATTGATATGCGAACTCAGTTCACTCAACTGCATTTTTACATTGGAAGCATGCTTTACATTGGTAATGCTCAATATATTTTCCTGCGGCATAAAATACGTAAGCCGTTCAAAAGTAGACTGTAATAAACTTTTATCCGAAATTAAATTTAACAACTGTTTTGGATATAACTCTCTTGATAACGGCCATAAACGACTGCCCGAGCCGCCTGCCAATATAATTCCGTACATTTTTACTCCTGTGACATGTGATTATAAATGTATTATATTATATTAAATCGAGTTTGTGTGTAAATTATTATTAAGCAAAGATTTTCACTTTACCAATTTGTCCTTGTAAGCGTTTGTTTAGCATTGCGGTCATACATTTTATCTTTGTACCAAACCCCTTTAAATTCACCGTTTTTTTGGAACATATACTGTGTATCGTGGTCGATGAAATATATAGCACTTGATAACATGCCGTTTGCTTTATACTGTTTGGATTTGTAGGGAAAATTCGGATAATTATCGGAAAATTTATCCACAAATTTTAAATGCCCGAAACCGTCATAATAATAAACAGTTTTCATATCATTTTTATATTGAATTGCGTAACTCACAAGTAAATCTTCTTTGTAATAAAATCCGCAAAGATTTTCATTTTCCGTTTCTTTTATCCCCGAGGTGATTATCCTGTAATGCTCTTTATAATTTTTATCTTTCAAAAAGTCCTTGTATTCTTTTCTAAAATCTTTTTTTGCGTATTTATAAACGGTATTTTGGTCAAATAACAAATTTCTGTAGCTTTTAATAATGTTATCTCTTTTAACCTGCGATATATCAAGCCAGTCAAAAACCGCTTCCCCGACAAGAACTCTTTGTTCTTGCGGTTCCTCGGTCTTTTGCATAACGGCTTCTTCGCCGAATGCGGGTGTAATTAACATTAACATACAAAATAAAATTAAAAATTTTTTCATACTTTTCCCTCTTTTTTGGTATCAACATAATATCATAAAATAAAAATTTTCGTGGGCTTGACAGTAAACTTCTTGCCCGCAAACGGTTTTAGCCGTAATAAACTTTGGAAAAATAATTTTGTTACAAATTTTTAACATTTATTTTTATTTGAGTATTGTTTTTCTTGACTAAAAAAATTGATGTATTACGATAAGAGAATATTGAAAATTAAAGTCGGGAAATTTGTGCCTGAAAGCACAAAAACCGAAATTAATATATGGTTTATTTGTCCGAAACGGATAAATAGCAGGTTTACAGCCTTAAGTTAGATTTTTTAAAGTTTTAGTATGTACATCATTTACAGATGAGGTGAATTAATGTCTGACACAAAATATGCAAGCAGAGTAACTCCTATGGGCATCCCGCATACCCGATTGGATGATTTACCTGACCTTATTGAAGTGCAAAAAAAATCTTTTGAATGGTTCTTAAAAGAAGGTTTGAAAGAAGAATTACTGTCTTTCTCTCCGATAAAAGACTATACGGGAAGATTAGAACTGCACTTTTTACCAAACTATACTTTCGATAATGCGAAGTATACCATTGAAGAAGCAAGAATTCATGACGCGACTTACGCAAAACAGTTACGCGTTATGGTAAGATTAGTAAACCGTGACAGCGGTGAAATTAAAGAACAGGAAGTATATATCGGTGACATTCCTACAATGACCGATAAAGGTACTTTTATTGTTAACGGTGCGGAACGTGTAATCGTTTCTCAAATTGTACGTTCTCCGGGTGTTTATTTTAAACGTGAAGTTTCACCTGCCGGAAAACGCTTGTACAACGCGACAATGATACCTAACCGCGGTGCATGGTTGAAAATTGAAACGGATTCAAATGATATTATCTACGTTAAGATAGATAAAAACAGAAAAATCCTTGCAACTACTTTATTAAAAGCAATGGGTATTACCGTTTCAGAAATGGAAACATTGTTTACCCACTTTGAATTTTTGAAAAAAACTTTGGATAAAGACACAACGGAAACTACCGATGATGCTTTAATTGAAGTTTACAAAAAATTAAGACCCGGCGACCCCGCATCCGCTGCAGGCGGACGTACGATACTTGAAGCACGTTTCTTTGATGAAAAGAAATACGATATCGGACGTGTAGGGCGTTATAAATTAAATAAAAAATTGAATTTGAATATACCTAAAAATCAAAGAACATTAACCGTTCAGGATATTGTAGCTTCCATAGAATACCTGATTAACCTTACTTATGACGAAGGTTCGGTTGATGATATTGACCATTTGGGCAACAGAAGAATACGTTCCGTTGGCGAACTGCTTCAAAACCAATTCAGAGTAGGTTTATCAAGAATTGAAAGAATAGTTAAGGAAAGAATGACCCTTCAGGATTCGGAAACCTTAACTCCTTTAAATCTTTTGAATACCAAACCGCTTGTTGCGTCATTGAAAGAATTTTTCGGTTCTTCTCAACTTTCGCAATTTATGGACCAAATTAACCCGTTGGCTGAATTAACTCACAAAAGACGTATTTCAGCTTTAGGACCGGGCGGTTTGATGAGAGAACGTGCAGGTTTTGCGGTACGTGATATTCATCCTTCCCACTACGGACGTATTTGTCCTATAGAAACTCCGGAAGGTCCTAACGCAGGTCTTATCGGTTCACTTGCAACCCACGCAAAAGTTAATGATTACGGCTTTGTTGAAGCACCTTTCTTCGTCGTAAAAGACGGAAAAGTTACTGACGAAGTTGTTTATATGACAGCCGATGAGGATGAAAATTTCCGTTGTGCTCCTGCGGATATTCAGTTAAATCCCGATAATTCAATTAAAGCCGAATACGTTCCGGTAAGATATCGTTCGGAATTTATTATGAGTGAGTCAAGCAAAGTGGATTATGTTGGTGTTTCACCTATACAGATTATCTCGGTTGCTACTTCATTAATTCCGTTTATTGAACACGATGATGCTAACCGTGCTTTGATGGGTTCAAACATGCAGCGTCAATCGGTACCTCTTTTGATTACTCAAAGACCGGTTGTCGGTACGGGTATGGAAAAAAGAGCCGCAAAAGACTCGGGCATGGTTATTGTATCTGATGTTGACGGTACTGTTGAACGTGTAGTCGGTGAAGAAATTGTTATAAGAGATAAACAAAATAAACCGCATTTATATCAGCTTATGAAGTATGTAAGAAGCAATCAGGACACCTGTATTAACCAAAAACCGCTTGTTCATGAAGGTGATAAGGTTAAAGTCGGCGATATAATAGCAGACGGTGCTTCCACAAATTGCGGTGAACTTTCACTGGGTAAAAATGTTCTCGTAGCATATATGCCCTGGGAAGGTTATAACTATGAAGATGCTATTCTTCTATCCGAAAGATGTGTACACGATGATATCTTTACATCGGTTCACATTGAAAAATTGGAAATAGACGCACGTCAAACAAAACTCGGGCCCGAAGAAATTACACGTGAAATCCCGAATGTATCCGAAGATGCTTTGAGACATTTGGATGAACGCGGTATTGTTCGTATCGGTGCAAGAGTTTACGCTGACGACATTTTGGTCGGAAAAGTCACCCCCAAAGGTGAATCCGAACATCCGCCCGAAGAAAAACTTTTACGTGCAATATTTGCGGAAAAAGCAAGAGATGTAAAAGATAATTCTTTGAGAGTTCCTCACGGAGAAGGCGGACGTGTACTCGACGTAAAAGTATTTGATAGAGAAAAAGGAGACGAATTACCTCCGGGTGCTAATACGGTTATCCGTGTTTATATCGCACAAAAACGTAAAGTATCCGTGGGTGATAAGCTTTCGGGGCGTCACGGTAACAAAGGTATAGTATCGAGAATTTTACCGAAAGAAGATATGCCTTTCTTGCCCGACGGTACACCTGTTGATATAGTTTTGAACCCGCTGGGTGTTCCTTCCCGTATGAACGTAGGTCAAACTTATGAACTGCTTCTCGGTTTGGCTTCTTATTTGACGGGAAATTACTATGAAGCTCCTTCATTTGATGAAAGATACGGTGATAACCAGTCCGAAATCGCAACAAGAGAAGAATTACTGAAAGGTATCAAAGCATCAGGTTGTGATTGGGTTGAACCTACGGGAAAAGTCAGACTCATAGACGGCAGAACCGGTGAACAATTTGATGAGCCTGTTGCTGTAGGACTTTCATATATATTGAAACTCGTTCACCTTGTAGACGACAAAATCCATGCCCGTTCTACAGGTCCTTATTCACTTGTAACTCAACAGCCATTGGGCGGTAAAGCTCAATTCGGCGGTCAAAGATTCGGTGAAATGGAAGTTTGGGCATTGGAAGCTTACGGTGCAGCTTATACTCTGCAAGAAATGTTAACCATTAAATCCGATGATGTTAACGGACGTAACAGAGCTTACGAAGCAATCGTTAAAGGTGACAATATTCCGAGACCGGGAATTCCCGAATCGTTTAAGGTACTTGTAAGAGAATTACAAAGTATCGGTTTGGATATTACGGTAGCAAAGAAAGACGGTGCAGAAGTCGACTTGATGACTGATATGGATGATTTGAGAAAATCAGCTCCAAGAAGAACATTGTCTGATATCGATTCCGAGTTGTTGAATATCAACTTCTTTGAAACACCGACGACTTTCGGAGATATATAAAGTAAGAAAACGGTAAGTGAGCGGAACAAATTTCCTGCTCACTCACCTTGACACTTACTCACTAAACAAAAAAGGAGAATTACAAAAAATGTCAACAAGCATAGATTATTTTGACTATATACGAATTAGTATAGCTTCACCGGAAAGAATACTCAAATGGTCTTACGGCGAAGTAACTAAGCCTGAAACAATCAACTACCGTACATTAAAACCGGAACGTGACGGCTTGTTCTGTGAAAGAATTTTCGGACCGTCAAAAGACTGGGAATGCTATTGCGGTAAGTACAAAAGAGTAAGGCATAAAGGTATTATTTGTGAACGCTGCGGTGTTGAAGTTACCGACAGTAAAGTAAGACGCCAAAGAATGGGACACATTAAACTGGCAGCTCCCGTTTCTCATATCTGGTTTTTAAAAGGTATTCCTTCTTATTTGGGATTACTTTTGGATATGACTTTAAAAGATTTGGAACAGGTTATTTATTTTAATAACTATGTAGTTCTTGATGCCGGCGACAGTCAGTTTAAGAAATTCCAATTGCTTTCGGAAGAAGAATATGAGGACTTTATTGCGGAAAACGAAGATACTACTTTAAAAGTCGGTATTGGTGCGGAAGCGATTAAAGAACTTCTTTCCGAAATAAATACTAAAGAATTGGCGGAAGAAATAAGAACCGAACTTTCAAACGGAGTAAATTCAATTCAAAAGAAAAGTAAACTTATCAAGCGTTTGAGATTATTGGATTCTTTAATTTCTTCGGAAACAGAACCTACTTGGATGATAATGGATGTTCTGCCCGTTACTCCGCCTGATTTGAGACCTATGGTTCAGTTGGACGGCGGACGTTTCGCTACATCCGATTTGAACGATTTGTACAGACGTGTAATAAACAGAAACAACCGTTTACAAAGACTTTTGGAAATGAGTGCTCCCGAAATTATCGTAAGAAACGAAAAACGTATGCTTCAAGAAGCCGTAGATGCACTTATTGATAACGGCAGACGCGGAAGAACCGTTGTTGGGCCTAATAACAGAGCGTTAAAATCTTTATCCAACATTATTGAAGGTAAACAGGGACGTTTCCGTCAAAACTTACTCGGTAAACGTGTTGATTATTCAGGCCGTTCGGTTATTGTAGTCGGACCGCAATTAAAATTAAACCAGTGCGGTTTGCCTAAAGAAATGGCTATTGAACTGTTTAAGCCGTTTGTTGTTAATAAATTAATCGAAAGAGGATATGTCCAAAATATAAAATCAGCTAAAAAGAAAATCGAGCGTTCGGAAGCGATTGTTTGGGATATTCTGGAAGAAGTAATTGACGGACATCCGGTATTATTGAACCGTGCTCCGACACTTCACAGACTAGGTATTCAGGCATTTGAACCGGTTTTGGTAGAAGGACGTGCTATTCAGTTACATCCGCTGGTATGTACGGCATTTAACGCCGACTTCGACGGTGACCAGATGGCAGTTCACGTACCGCTTTCTATAGAAGCTCAAACTGAAGCCAGAATGCTTATGCTTGCCACCAACAATATTTTGGCACCGGCAACAGGTAAACCTATTATCACACCTACGCAGGATATGGTTTTGGGTATGTATTACCTGACAATTCTGAAAAATCCCGAAATGGAACCGAAAGGTTATTTCTACAACTTCCAGGATGCTATTTCAGCATTGGAAGTCGGCGTAATCGACCTTCACGACAAAATTGTTGTAAGAGACGAACACAATGAAAGAATTGAAACTACAGCCGGCAGAATTATATTCAACGAAGCAGTAAGAAATGCTTTGGCTTAGGTTAAGTAACAAGGAAATTAAAATAAGGAAATACATAAATGGAAACTACTTACAATCACAATAAGAAAACTTTAGATTTCATTAACAAGCAAATGGACAAAAAAGGATTAAACAATTTGCTTTCACAAATGTATCTTGAGTTTGGCGGGGCAAAAACGGCAGAACTCGCTAACAGTTTGAAAAATTTGGGTTACAAATATGCCACAAAATCAGGTACAACGATTTCAATAGCAGATTTGCAAGTACCCGCAGTAAAAAAAGAAATGCTTAAAGAAGCGGAAAAAGAAATTGAAAAATCAACAAACAGATATTTAAAAGGTGAAATAACCGAAGTAGAAAGATATACAAAGGTTATTGATACCTGGTCGGAAACTACGGCTAAGTTAACATCATCCGTTGTAGACAATTTCGACAGATTAAATCCTGTTTATATGATGGCATTCTCCGGTGCGAGAGGTAACTTATCTCAAGTATCACAGTTAGTAGGTATGAGAGGTTTAATGGCAGATGCACAGGGGCAGATTATCGACTTGCCTATTAAATCAAACTTTAAAGAAGGTTTGTCCGTAACAGAATACATCATTTCATCATACGGTGCAAGAAAAGGGCTTGTTGATACCGCTTTGAAAACAGCTGACTCGGGATATTTGACAAGGCGTCTGGTTGATGTCGCTCAGGATGTTATAATTCGTGCTGATGATTGTCACACTACAAAATCAATTAACATGAAGCCGATTATGAACGGAGAAGCGGTAATTGTACCTCTTGCCGACAGACTTCTGGGCAGAACAATAGCGGAAGATATTAAAGATGCCGACGGAAATGTTCTTGTAAAAGCAGGAACTACAATGAACAGAGAAGATGTAAAGAAAATAGCTCCTTTAAATCTTCAGGAACTCAAAGTTCGTTCAGGTCTTACCTGCGGTTTGGAATACGGTATATGTCAAAAATGCTACGGTTGGGCAATGACCACACAAAAAATGGTTGATATCGGTGAAGCTATCGGTATTATTGCGGCTCAGTCCATCGGTGAACCCGGTACTCAGCTTACAATGAGAACCTTCCACACAGGCGGTGCCGTTGGCGTTAAAGAACAAATGAAAGAAGTTGTTGCAAAAATTGCCGGTGAAGTAATTTCAAACGTAAAAACAAGAGAATTAAGAACACGCCACGGTGATATTGTTAATATTTCCAATTATGAAACCGATATTGAAATTAAAGGCGAAAAGAAAACCGAAAAATATCACATTCCCGCGGGTTCAAATGTATTCTTTACAAACGGCATGAAAGTAGAAAAAGGTTTCAGACTTGCAACTTACGAACCTGCTTCACAAAGAGACGGTTCACGCTTGACTGAAAAAGCAACGAAAGATATTACGTCTGACTTATCAGGTGAAGTCTTGTATGAAGATTTCATCGCCGATGAAAAGAAAGACAGACAGGGCAATATTTCAAGAACAACCAATAAACAAGGTATTATCTGGGTTCTCGGCGGGGATGTTTATAACCTGCCCGGCGGTTCAAAAGTCCTTGTTAAAAACGAACAGAAAATAAAAGAAGGCGAAAAATTAGCGGAAACTTTAACCATATCCGAACACGGCGGTGAAGTTCGTTTCGGTGAAGATTTGGTTATTGAAAACGTTAAACATGACGGCAAAAGTATTAAAAAGATTGTTCAAGGTAAAGAATTAACAATCGTTATTGCTTCATTGATGCCCGAAAATGCCTCTTTTGAACAAACTAAAAAAGAACAATTATGGACGGTAAATAAAACAGGCGAAAAATACATTGTAAAAGCACCTGTTGATACAACCGTTGAAAACGGTATGATTATTGCGGAACTTATTGACGATGATTGTGCCGTAAAATCTTCGGGTGAAATCAGATATATTGACGTTGAAGTTGATGATAATCAGATTATTACAAAACCCGGAAAAGTTGTATTTATTCCTGAAGAAATTCATCAAATAAATAAAGATTCAACTTTAAAAATGGTGGAAAACGGTACTTACGTAACCGCAGGAACAGAAATCGTAAAAGACATATACTGTCACCTTGACGGTATAGTAGAATTTAAAGAATACAACGACATAATTCACGAAATCACGGTACGTCCGGGACAGATACATAACCTTGCAAGCGTATCGGAACTTAAAGTTGATGAAGGCGAAGTCGTCAAAAAAGGTACCGTAATTGCTGACGGTATTAAAGCTAAAGAAACATCTATAGTTACAATTATGGATTCAACTTTAGACGATTTGGATATAGATGATTTGGATGAAGAACTTGACGGCGGTTTATCACTCGATGAAGATAATATTTCTAATCAGCCGATACAAATTCTTGTAAGACCCGTACAAGTTTTGGATGTTGAACAGAAAAATGTTTCAATTAAATTTAATACAACGGACAGTTTAATTGATATAGTTCCTGTTACTCAACTTCAATACAAAGACGGTGCAAGAGTAAGAAACCTTGACGGTTCGACAATTACGAGAACAAGTTTGGTATTGCAAATGCAAGGATACCTTTCTCATCTCAAAGGTTTGGTTGAACTCGACGAAAAAGATAATTTGAGAATTGTAGTTTTGGAAAACCTTATTGTACGTCGTGAATTTGAAGGTAATGCCAAAACAATGTCGTCTTTACAAACCGAACTTCTTGTAAAAGACGGTCAGGTTATTACACCGAAAACACCTGTTGCAAAAACTCAGGTTTTGGCTATAAACGACGGTACAGCTTCAATAAATGACGAAAAAGAAGATACAAGACGTCTTTTATTAACAAGTGATGCTTACGAAACTTCCGTAAAAATTAAGTCAAAAGCTTCCGTTAAGAAAGGTGACTTTGTAAGACTTGACTCGGTAATTGCAGACAGCGGAGAAAAATCCCCCGTTTCAGGTCAGGTAATCGGAGTAAGCAAAGGTACAATCACAATTCGTTCCGGTCGTCCGTATTTAATCAGTCCGGGGACCATGTTGCAGGTTGAATCGGGTGCTTTGGTGCTCAGAGGCGATATTATTGCGACACTTGTATTTGAAAGACAAAAAACAGGTGATATCGTTCAAGGTTTGCCGCGTGTAGAAGAACTTTTGGAAGGCCGTAAGCCTAAAGACTGTGCTATATTGGCGGAAGAAGACGGTATTGCGGAAATCGAAACCGATGATGATTTACCGAGATTGTTCATAAAAAATGATAACGGCAGAGTCGAAATTAAATACGCAATAGATGCAAACATTATCGTTCAGGATAAGCAAAAAATAACAAAAGGACAGCCGTTAACAAGCGGGCCTTTAAATCCGCACGACGTTATAAGACTTTGCGGACCGGAAGCTGTTCAACAGTATCTCGTAGATGAAGTTCAGCGTGTATATCGTTCACAAGGTGTTGAAATCGCCGATAAACACGTTGAAATAATCGTTCGCCAAATGACCAAAAAGGTTAAAATTATTGACGGCGGTGATACAAAACTTCTTCCGTCGGAACTTGTTGAAATGCAGACTTTCGAAAAGGAAAATCAGGAAGCTGTTGCAAACGGCGGTCAACCTGCTACTTGTGAATATATGCTTCTAGGTATTACAAAAGCTTCATTGAATACCGAAAGCTTTATATCGGCAGCTTCATTCCAAGAAACCACTAGAATATTAACCGAAGCTGCAGTTGACGGTAAAAAAGATGTACTTCGCGGATTAAAAGAAAATATCATTATCGGACGTTTAATCCCTGCAGGTACAGGTTTCCATCATCTTTCAAACGCTAATGAAGAAAAAGAACGCGAAGAAAGAAAACGTGCCGTTGCACAAAGAAATCAGGCAAGAAAACCATCCGCAATTTTGGAAGAAATTGAAGGTATGTTTGGTTCACCTGATTTTCAACTCGGTAACGGAAACGAAGATAATGAAGAAGAATAAAAATTCTTATCTTAAACATACAAACTTAAAAGCCTCCTTTTTAAGGGGGCTTTTAAATTAAACAAGAAATTTAAGCATTGTAAGCTTTGAAAAATTCTTTCAGTAATTCATGACCTTGCAGAATTGTTTTGTATACAAGATATTCTTCTTTTGAATGCATGTTGCATACAGTGGCGAGTCCGACAAGGTAGGGAATAAATTTTTCATTTTTAGAGTTTGTTTTGTTAGCGTAAATATGAGTTTCCGCACCTGCATGGAACGAAGTAATATCGGGTTTAACCCCTGTTTTATTAGCTGCGGTTTCAAAAAGCAGGGGAATATATTCATCATCATTTTTTTCAAACGGCGGAAGATGTTCTTCAAATGTTATATTTGCTTCGGCTATTCCCTTATATTCCTTGTTAAAACATTCAACATCATAAATCATTTTCTGTTTTAATTCTTCTTCGTGTTTACGGCTGGAACTTCTTATGGAATAACTTGCTTTTGCATCCGTATTTATAATATTTGTGACATTAATATCACCGGCAGTAATTCCGCCTATATTACAAGATGTAACCACCTGACCGTTTTCGGAATAAAATACGCCCTGAGGAAGGTTTGAAACTAAATCCGCAATAAGTTTTGCGGCATTTTCTCTCGTGTTATCGGCAATGTCAATTCCCGAATGACCGCCTTTGTATGAGTGAAGATTTATTTTAACCTGTGTATAGCTTGCTCCCGAAACTTCAAGCTGTCCTAAACTGTCACTGTCGCATACCAAAACGTATTTTGATTTTATTTTATTCAAATCGGCATTTCTTATCCCTGACATCCCTGATTCTTCATCACGGGTCAATAATATTTCAAGTCCTCCGTGCTTTGCATCGGAATTTGCCGTTTCTTTGGCAAGCAAAAGAATATTTGCGACACCTGCCTTGTCATCCGCACCGAGAGTTCTGCCTTTTGCTCTGATAAATTCGCCGTCAAGATACGTTTCAACAGGGCTGTCATCCCCTATAACATCCATGTGCGAAGAAAAAAGTATTGACTCTTTTGAGTTATCCGTCGGCGGAATGTATATATACAAATTTTTGTAACCGTCGTATTCGCAATGAATATTATTTTTTTCGCAATACGATTTTATAAATTCGGAAACATTTTCTTCTTTTAGCGACGGTGACGGGATTTCCGCCAAACTGCAAAATAAATCGATTAATTCATGTTGTTTTCTGACTTCATTTATATCCATAATTCTCTCCCCTTAATTCCTTCTGCAAAAAGATAATAGCACAGAAAATAAATATATCAAATTTTTATTTTAAATTTACAACGCTGACTCCGTCACCGCCTTCACCGTCTTTTCCCGCTCTGTAGGAGTCAATATAAGGTGAAGATGACAGAAAATCTCTTACCGCACTTTTTAAAGCACCTGTTCCATGCCCGTGAATTATGTATACCGGCGAAATATTGGAAAGACTTGCTTTATCAAGGTAAAATTCAAGGCTGTCAAGTGCATCTTCCACTCTGAAACCTCTTAAATCCAAAGTATTTGATAACCCTGATTTTTTCAGCTCGAAATTTTTGAATGAAGAAGGAGTGTATACGACCTCTTTTTTGTCGTAGGAAGAATCGTACGGTGCGAGTTTTTCACATTTTATTTTCGTTTTAAAATTACCCATTTGTATATAAATATTTTTATTTTTATCGGGAAGTGACAAAACGGTTACGGGCTGGTTAAGTTCTTTCAAAATAAGTTTGTCGTTTATTTTTAAAGTTTTCCAGTCCACTTGTTTATACTGGTTTTTATCGTTATATTTTTCCAGTTTGTCTCTGAATTTATGTTCTGTTTCAGCCAGACGTGCATAAGAGCGTCGGGCAATTTTTTCGGATTTTTCCTGTCTTATTTCGTTCAGAATATCTTTTATTTCAGCTTTTGCCGATAATAATTCACTGTCAAATTTATCTTTTATATTTTTGACGGTTTTCTTTTTTTCTTTTTTCAAATTTTGAAGATTATATTCATACTCATTTTTAATAACTTGAGACTGTTCTTTTATTTGTTGTGTTTCTTCAAGATTTTTGGCTAATTTAGCTTGAGTTTCCTGTAATTTTTCAACGACGAGAATAGAGGGATCTTTCTGGGAAATGATGATATTTTTAGCTTTTTCCACGAGATTTTTATCTAATCCGAGATTAGAGCAAACTGATATTGCGTTACTTAACCCCGGAATACCTATCATAAGTTTGTATGTAGGTTTCAAAGTTTCCGTATCAAATTCAACCGAAGCATTTTTAAAGTAGGGATTTATATATTCAAGTGCTTTTAATTCTCCGTAATGTGTGGTTACGGTAGAAAACACGTTATTATCAGCGAAATGCTCAAGAATAACCTGTGCCAGTACTGCACCTTCCAGAGGATCCGTACCCGCACATATTTCATCTATCAAAACATAAGTTTCCTCATCGCTTCTGTTTAATATTTCAATAATATTTGTCATGTGCGAAGAAAATGTGGAAAGATTTTGTAAGATACTTTGTTCATCTCCGATATCGCAAAGAACTTTTTTGAAAGGATAAACCTTTGCCATTGTACAGGGGAGAAACAAACCCGCTTTTGCCATTAATACGAACAGTCCTGCGGTTTTCAAAGTAACAGTTTTACCGCCGGTATTTGAACCGGTTATTATTATGGATTTGTAATCTTTGCCCAGCAAAAAATCATTTGAAACAACATTTCCCGTACTGCCGATTAAAAGCGGATGTCTCATTTTTTCAAATTCTATTATTTTTTCGTCAACAATTTCAGGCTCCTGTGCTTGAATTTTCACGGCATAACGTGCTTTGGCAAAATGAAAATCAATTTGTGCCATTATTTTTTCTGATATTTCCAAATCATTAATAATATTTTTTATTTCACGGGTTAATTCCGTAAGAATTTTAACCATTTCGGAATGTATTTGAGATTTTATTTCCCTGATTTTATTGTTCAAAGGAATAATTTGTTTCGGCTCAATATAGAAAGTTTTGTTGGTTGCGGAAACATCATGGACAATTCCATCCACTTTGCTTTTTGAAGATGCCATAACCTGGAATACTATTCTTTCATCGCGTGTTGTATAAATATTTTCCTGCAAATGTTTTGAAAACTCGGGCGAATTAAGAAGTTCGTTGACACAATTTTTAAGATTTTTTTCATTATCTTTTAATGATTTGTATAAATTATTTAATTCCAAAGTCGCATTCTGTTTAATATTGAGATTTTCGTCAAATGTTTCAAATATTTTATCCTCGAGAGGTTTGTTATTAATAAGATTTTGTGCAACCGTGTATAAAATGGCTTTTGACGTAAGATTTTCGGACAAAAATCTTTTAATAAGTCTTGAAGTCCTCAGAGTTTTTGCACAGTCGACAAGCTGTTCTTCGGACAAATAACCGCCCGTAAGATTTTTTTTAATTCCGGCAATATCCGCGACAAACTCAACAGGAATATCGTCAGGCATATCAAGAACAAATTTGGCTTCTCTTGTGCATTGAAGCTCTTGCAAAATCTTTTTTTTGTTGTCAAAAGGTTTTGTTTTAACACAAATTTCTTTACTCTGCGGGGTTTTTGCAAATTCGGAAACCTTATATAGAATTTTATCCAGTTCCAGTGATTTTAAGCTTTTATCTGCTATATTCATAGTTTAATAATATCATGGAAATATTATTCCATATTATTTGTGTTAACTTTTTTAATTTTTAGAACTTCATTTTCTATTTCCATTTCAATGGAGTCATTTTCAGGATTAATTTTAAGTAATTCAATAATTACTTTTGGTATAAATAGTGACCATCCGTTTCCTGTTTTAAAAAATTTTCTTATCATAATTTTCTTCTGTCTATAACATTGTCTATAACATGTACTTTACAAAAGAAAAGATTTAATTTATATTATAACATGTTATTAACATGTTAATAACATATAAGGTTAATATATGAATAAAATAAAAATATGTTATGCAGCAAATGAAAGTTATGCGGGATTAACCGCCGTTTCAATGGTATCTGTCTTGTGTAATGCGGAAAATGATGAAGATATAGAATTTATTATTTTACATTCAGAAAACGGTTTATCGGGAAAGACAACAGATAAAATAAATAGTATAAAGGATATTCGCCCTTGTGAAATAAAGTTTATAAGCATAAATCCGCAGGAATTTAAGAATTTTCCAATGGTAAATTGGATTACGACAGAAGCATGGTACAGAACTAAGATAGCTGATTTATGTGAAAATAGTGATAAAATATTGTATCTGGATTGTGATACTATGGTGCTTTGCTCGCTAAAGGATTTATTTAATATTGATTTGGGCGAAAATTATTTAGGTGCGGTTTGTTATCCTTACAACGGCTATCTGAATTTAAAAGATAAATTATACTTTAATTCCGGTGTTTTACTTATTAATGCAAAATTGTGGCGTCAAGACAATTTGCAGCAAAAAATAAAAGATTATATAAAATTACACGGTAATAAAATAAAATGTGCCGATCAGGATACTTTAAACGTGATTACCGATTGTAAAAAATATTCTCTGCCTTTTGAATATAACTATTGCGAAAATTATTTTTTGGAAGTTCAACCGCGTATTAACAAAAATCCTAAAATTGTGCATTTTGTAGGACCTAACCTAAATCGTTTTGACTGTATGCACAGTTTAAAATATAAATGGCAGAAATATGCGGATATGACCCATTTTAAAAACGATTTTGCGGACAAAAACATGTATAACATGGTTAATATGTTTTTTAAATTAAAATTAGATGAATTTAAATTTTCATTGTTATCTAAAGTTATGCTTGGAAAATTAAAACAAAGATACACCGTTAAAAATATAATTCATAAAAAATTGATTGACACTTTGAAATTTTAATCACATAATAGTACATACAATTGAGAGTATAGTTGAGGGTAATATGATTAAGATTATTCAAGTGAAAAAAAAATTCAGACGAATTAATTTGATATTTTTAGAAATTCCGGGGGTTTTTGCAGGGGTAAAAATTAATTTATTAGATAGAAGATTTTCACGGAAAAATACATTTATTTCGCTCGGAACAAATTGTTATTTTCGTATGATTCTTTCTAATTATGGTGTAAAACCCAAGAAAAAAGACGGAGAACTCAGTTACCCTTTTGACCTGATAAGAACACCAATAGGTTCCATACTTCACTTTTTAAAAACCGATTTTAAAGATTTCTTTGAAAATATAGAATATTCAAAATCAGATAAAAGTTTTATTGATAAAAAATATCATAGTTTATTTCCGCATGACAATTTCAAACCTTCGGAAAAAAAATTATTAATTAACAGATATATTAAAAGAATAAATAATTTTAAGAATTTATTTGAACAAAATAATCATCTGATATTCGGTAGTGTAATTTTTGATGATTTTATTGATACAGATGTAATAAACCAAATTTACGATAATTTAAAGAGGATGAAAAAACAAGCATCTTTTAGCTATTGTGTTGTGCATTTTGTAAAAAATGATAATGGTTGCTGCGTCGGGGGGGGGGCATAGATAAGGGCATTAAGTATATAAGAATGACCGTCCCGATAGATAATTATTCAGACATTTGGCATCTGGCGAATTATAGGGAATTACCTCAAGTTATAGAATTTGAATCAAATTTTGTGAATAATATATATAATTTATCGAAACTTTAAAATTTTAAGCTTGCCAAGCTGTGCTTTTTCTATTAGAATATATGTAAGGGGAGAAAATGCAATGGCTGCGGAAAGACAACGTGTAAAAGAACAGGATAAAATTAAAAGGCGTTCAAATTTTGATGCCGTGGAAAGTAATTTGACCGAAGAACAGGTGAAGCTTGAAGCTTCGCGATGTCTCGGCTGTAAAAATCCGCAGTGTGTAAAAGGTTGCCCTGTTAACATTCGTATCCCTGAATTTATATCCGCAATAAAAAATAACGATATAAATAAAGCGGGTGAAATTATCAGAAATACAAGTATGCTCCCGTCTGTTTGCGGTCGTGTTTGCCCTCAGGAAAGACAATGCGAAGGAAAATGCGTTCTCGGTATTAAAGGTTCACCTGTCGCGATAGGTGCTTTGGAGCGTTATGTTGGTGATAATACGAAAGCCGAAACGGGTGAAATTAAACCGTCGGGTAAAAAAGTTGCCGTAATAGGTTCGGGTTGTGCAGGCATGACTGCGGCTTGTGACTTAAGAAAAGCGGGGCATGAAGTGGAAGTTTTTGAAGCACTTCACAAACTCGGCGGTGTTTTAAGATACGGTATTCCGCCTTTCAGATTACCGAGAAAATTTCTGGACAGAGAAATTGAGAACTTAAAATCACTCGGTGTAAAATTTCATACTAATGTCATTGTCGGAAAATCCGTTACTCTAAAACAGTTGAAACAAGACGGTTTTGATGCCGTCTTTATCTGCTCGGGTGCGGGATTACCGAAAATGCTTAATATTAACGGCGAAAACCTCAACGGTGTTTATTCCGCAAACGAATTTTTAACAAGGGTTAACTTGATGAGTGCGGGACAAAAAGACAGTATTACTCCTTTAAGAACAGGTAAAAAAGTAGCAGTTTTCGGCGGCGGCAATGTTGCGATGGATGCCGCAAGAACGGCAGTTCGTGTGGGCTTTAATGAGGTTTATATTATTTACAGAAGAACGGAAAAAGAACTTCCCGCACGTTTGGAAGAAATCAGGCATGCAAAAGAAGAAGGAATTATTTTCAAGTTTCTCTATGCTCCGAAAGAAATTTTGGGAGAAAACGGATATGTTAAATCGGTGGTTTTGGAAGTAATGGAATTGGGAGAACCTGATGAATCAGGCAGGAGACGTCCCGTACCGACCGGAAAAACCGAAACAATTGAGCTTGATACAATTATTGTCGCACTGGGGACAGGTCCAAATCCCATTATCCAAAAATCAGCAGCCGATGACGGGTTAGAAATTTTAACCGATAAAAAAGGCTATATTAAAGTTGATGAATTGACCGGATGTACAAATATACCTTTTGTATTTGCGGGCGGTGATGTTGCTCCTGTCGGAGAATCCAATGCTATTAATGCCATGGGAGCGGGTAAAAAGGCAGCTAAGGCTATTAATGAATTGTTGAATAAATAATTTTTCGAGAAAATGTTTAGTATTAAAAATTTAAAAAATTTATTTATATGCTTTGTTATAATGCAAATTTTTGCTTTAATGTCTTATTCTTTGGATTTTGATACAAGTGTCGATGAAGAAATCAGAAAACATTATGACCCGTCAAAACTCGAAAATGAGACTTTGCCGCAGCCGCCAAAAATTAAATCTTCCCCTGTTGTTAATGACAGTTCAAATTCACCTGCCGTCCCCAAAACTCCTCCCGTTACATCGCCGTCAAAACCTCAATTGGGTATAAAAAAACTGCCGAATGATTATAAATTCGACAAATCTACCGCCATAAGGATTAAAAAAGGTACAAAATTTACGGTGAAATCGAATACTGCAATTTCGGATGCTTCGCGAACAGGTTCTTCCATGTCGTTTTCATCTTTAAAAACCGTAAATCAGCGATATGTTACCGTTCCTGCGGGAACATTATTTAAGGCGGTTGTTTCCGACTCGCATTTGCCGCAATTTTCAGGCAACGGCGGGCTGATAGAAATTAATATTAATGAAATATGCCTTAACGGTCGAACTTATCCCGCCGAAGCAAAAATTACCAAAGTAAACCGTAAAAAAATCTTTGTAAACAACATTAAAGGCAAAAGGCAGTATTGGAAAGGCGTTTCAAAGCAAGTAGGAAAAGGCGAAAACTTTTACAAAAAGTCACGCAGAGTATCTTCAAAACTTGCTGATAATCCTATAGGTATAATAATATCCCCAATTCCCGCAGTTGCAGGTATGGCTGTTTATGCCGTAAATCTTGTAGGTTCACCCGTACTGGGGTTATGGTCAAAAGGCGGCAGAATAAGTATTCCCGCAGGCACACAATTTGAAATAAAGCTTTTGAATGACGTTTATTTATATTGATAGTTAATTTTTCTTGACAAAACTTAAAGGAAATGTTAGAATTTGGCTGTAAATGGGAATAATAAAAATAAGGGGTCATGAAATGGCAGATGTAGAGATTAAAAACGGACAAGCGGGGGGGGGGTAAACCGCTCATACCATACATTTTGGCGATTTTTTGATTTTTTCCTAAGTCCCGAAAATTTGGATTC
>CANPZB010000035.1 GCA_947588755.1 Candidatus Gastranaerophilales bacterium
GGTAAACCGCTCATACCAAAGGTTTTGGCGATTTTTTGATTTTTTATTAAGCCCCGAAAATTTGGGTTCTGCCCATGGATTTTTTGTGTTTTTGAACGCGTTAAAACACGAAAATTCTGTCATGCTGAACCATGATGTCATCCTGAATTCTCCACATGCCATGGTAAACCCTTTACATGTCATCCCCCATGTCATCCTGAACTTGTTTCAGGATCTTAGCCTTATAAAGTCTTTAAATAGAAAAGAAACTAAACCAAAGTCAATGTCCACAACTATGGTAAATAACAGCTCCTGCACGCATTGGAGCAAATCCAAGACGTTTCAGGATCTTATTTCGTGGCATTGGTTCAGTATCTTAATTGTACGAAAGACCCTGAAATGAATTCAGGGTGACATGTTGGTGTTTAGAATAACACTATAGAAGTAATAAATAAAAAAGAAAGGAACTAAAAATGAAAGAAAAAATTAAAAACACTAGAATTTTGGAAAAGACTGTAAGACCCGACAAGGCTCAGATGCTGAAACAAGTTCAGCATGACATGGAGGTAGTTCAGGGTGACATGGTCGTTCAGGATGACATGGGGTGTTTTAGGTGTGGTTTTGGTGCTTTAGCACCCGATAAGGTCTTTTCACTTCTCACCTCTCACTTTTCACAAAAATTCGGTTTTACACTGGCTGAGGTTCTAATCACCCTCGGGATTATTGGCGTTGTGGCGGCTATGACTTTGCCGTCTTTAATTCACGAATATCAGGAACAAGTTACCGTTAACAAAGTCAAAAAGTTTTATTCTTTATTGTCACAGGCTATTCAACGTGCTTCCGTAGACAACGGCATGCCTGATGAATGGAATTTACCTCCGACTTCGGCTGAAAGTGCAAAAATATTATATGAGTATTTAAAACCCACATTAAAAATAGCCAAGGACTGTATTCAAGGCAGTAACGAAAACTGTGTTCCAAATTATAATTTTTTTAGATTTAATATGCTTAACGGAAGTGATCGTGCAGGATACAATGAAGCAAAATATGGTAAATTAGTACTTGCTGACGGTTCACTTTTTTGGTTTAGAACATCAAGTGGTGGTGGCTGTAAAGATAGTGATGCCGGTTATAATGATGTTTGTGCATTATTCTGGTATGATACAAATGGCAGCAGTGCACCTAACGTATTAGGGAAGGATATATTTGTATTTGTTTTGAGACCTTACGGTTTATTTACTTATGATTATGACGATTGTAATATGAATAATCCTGGTTGGGGATGTGCGAGATATATATTAGAACACGGTAACATGGATTATTTGTCGGGTAAATAATTACTAATCCAAGGATAAAATTCTATAGTACAAAAAAAGACCTCAGATGAGGTCTTTTTTGTATAGGTTTTATTTTCGTAATTTATCTTACATCATTCCGCCCATACCGCCCATGCCGCCCATAGCGGGAGCTTCCGGTTTTTCTTCCGGAATATCAACTACTGCAGCTTCAGTTGTAAGAAGCATTGAGCCTACAGAAGCGGCATTCATTAATGCTGAACGTGTAACTTTTGCAGGGTCTACGATACCTGATTTGAACATATCCACATATTCATCATTAAGTGCATCATAGCCGTATGAAGCATCATGTGAAGTTACCGTATCCACTACAACATCAGCCTTTGCACCTGCGTTATTTGCTATAGCTCTTAAAGGTACATCAAGTGCTGCGGTAAGAATTTTAAATCCGATTTTTTCATCATCAGATGTAAATTCAGTTGAGTCGGTAAGTTTGTGAAGTTTTTGTTGAACTCTTATAAGAGCAACTCCGCCGCCCGGAACAATACCTTCTTCATTAGCTGCACGTGTTGCGTTAAGTGCATCTTCTATTCTGAGTTTTCTTTCTTTAAGTTCCACTTCGGAAGCGGCACCTACCTCAATAACGGCTACACCGCCCGAAAGCTTAGCGATACGTTCTTGAAGTTTTTCTTTATCGTATTCTGAATCAGATGTTTCAATTTGTTTTCTTATTAAACGTGTTCTTTCTTCTACGGCTTGCTTAGTTTCGTTTCCTACTACAATTGTTGTTTCGTCTTTTGTAACGGTAACGCGTTTTGCTTTACCAAGCATTTGAGTAGTTACGTTTTCCAGCTTAATGCCGAGTTCTTCGGTAAACATTTCGCCGCCTGTAAGTATAGCTATATCTTCAAGCATTGCTTTTCTTCTGTCGCCAAATCCGGGTGCTTTAACCGCTACGGCTCTCAGTACTTTTCTCATTGTGTTAACAACAAGGGTAGCCAAAGCTTCACCTTCGACATCTTCTGCAATTAACAACAATGATTTGCCGTCTCTTGCAACCTGTTCAAGGAGCGGTACCAAATCGGAGATAAGATTTATCTTCTTGTTGCAGCAGAATACATAAGCGTCTTCAAGTACAGCTTCCATTCTTTCGGTATCTGTTACAAAGTAAGGTGACAGATAGCCTTTGTCAAATTGCATACCTTCAACCACTTTAAGATTAGTTCCGAAAGATTTACTTTCTTCAACGGTAATAACACCGTCATGACCTACTTTTTCCATAGCTTCGGCAATAAGTTCACCTATTTCGTTGTTGTTGCCTGCGGAAATAGCTGCTACCTGTGCGATTTCTTCTTTTGTATTAACGGGTCTTGACATGTCTTTAATTTCTTTCAAAGAAATTTCAACAGCTTTGTCGATACCTTTTTTCATAGACATGGGATTTGCACCTGCCGTAAGATTTTTTAAACCTTCTCTTACGATAGCCTGAGCAAGTACGGATGCTGTGGTTGTACCGTCACCTGCCACATCATTTGTTTTTGATGAAACTTCTTTCAGAAGTTGTGCACCTGCGTTTTCCAAACCGTCTTTCAATTCTATTTCTTTTGCTATTGTTACACCGTCATTAACTATTTGAGGTGCACCGTATTTCTTTTCAAGTATTACATTTCTGCCTTTTGGTCCGAGAGTAATTTTTACTGCGTCCGCAACTGCATCTATACCTTTGAGAAGCGATTTTCTTGCTTCTTCATTAAAAACTATACGTTTTGCCATTTTTTTCTCCTTTTTTTTAACGTGTTTGATAATAAATGTTATTCAATAACGGCTAATGCATCTTTTACCGATAGAATTTTATATTCAATTCCGTCTATTTTTATATCGGTTCCTGCATATTTCGCATACAAAACTGTATCGCCTACTTTAACGTCCATCGGTTCTCTTTCGCCTTTTTCGTTTAATTTTCCCGCACCTACCGCAACAACTTCACCTTTTTGCGGTTTTTCTTTGGCACTGTCGGGGATAAAAATACCGCCGGTTGTTTGTTCAGTGTCTTCAATTACTTTAATAACAATTCTGTCACTTAATGGTTTTAACATAATATTCTCTCCTTTTTTATGTATAAAATTCTAAAACCTTGTAAAATACTTATATTACATTTTTTGCGAAAAATTAAAATCCTTAATGAAAAATTAATTATTGCTTAAACAAATATTAATCAAGAGTTTTTCCATGCAAATCAGTACCGCCCGTTTTTATAAGGTTATATTTTTCGGCTGTTTTTTCAATTTTTTCCTGCGAAGTTAATCTCAAAAATTTTCTCCATCTCGGGTAAGGATAATAAACTTCCAGCCCGTCAAGTCCGCATTCAACAAGCTTTTGGATAAATTTTTCAAGATTAAGAGTAAGACAGCAGGCAGGGTGTGCAAGAACTGCTATTCCGCCCGCATTATGAATTGCTTGTATCAGTGCTTTTAAATCTCTGGCGGCAAATATTCTTATTATGTCATATTCGGTTTCCCGTTTTGTTTTTGCACAAAAAGCCTGAAGTTCTTTGTTATTTACATCGACACCGTATGCCAGAAGGTGCATAAACACATTTTTATACCACACATCAAATTCAACGCCGCTGATTACTTCCGGCTCATTTTGAACGCCCGTATCCAAATATCCCTGCATGGTATTATGGTCACAAAAAGCTATATATTTATAGGATTTTGATTTCGCTTGTTTGAGAAGGTCATTTATATCACCTTTTCCGTCAGAGTACGTTGTATGTATATGAAGATTTACTCTGTTTTCAGCGTAATCGTCGGGTGTAAAACTCTTTATTAAATCTCTTATATTTTTATTATCCGCCATTGTTTTTTTAATTATATTTGTAATAAGATTATTGTACAACAAAAAATAATAATTCGGAGAGTATATGTCTAAGGATAAGAAAACTAAAAATATTTTGAGTATAATTTTTGAAGCTTTAAAAATTTACTGTTTTAATTTTCATAAGTTTTTTGTTTATATGTCTTTTCCCATACTGGGACAGATTTTGGGCGGAATTTTAATATTTGTTCCCGTGTACTTTTATACCGAAAAATTGCCCGATTTAATTAACGGTAATCCTGCGTTCAATAATTTTTCCACATTGTTATTGTTTTCCGTTTTGATAACGGTTCCCGGCATGCTAATATGGGCAAAAGCTTTATGGGATTATCTGGTAGCTTACGGGGCATTGAATTCCATGGCGGAAGCCGCCGTAAATACGGGTAAAGTTTACGATTTTAAAGCACATAATGCCGTGGTCTATCAAAGAACTTTTTCTTTTGTAAGTTTATGGCTGTTATACGGTATATTTACGTTTCTCGCTGTAATCCCCATATTCTGGGTTTTAGGGTTGATATTTTTTATTTATTTTATATTGATTTTTCAGCTGTTTGTTTTTGAAAAAAATCTTTCCCCCGTCGGCTGTTTCAGGAAAAGTTTAGAGCTTATAAAAGGTAATTTTGCAAAAACCTTTGTAATTGTTGCAATTCTTTTTGTTCTCACTTATGAACTTATTCCTGCGGGGATTTCGGTTATATCGGATGCGGTTAACCTTACTCCGATTATAAATAAAATTTTTGAAAAATGGGTTTTAACCTTCCCGTTGGAAAATTTAACTTTTATTGTGCCTGATTTTGAAAAACTCCTTATGCCTGATAAAATTGCATCAAATATTTATTCAAGCATAATATTTGCCATAGCGGCAGGTTTTACTCTGCCTTTGAGAAGCATTTGTATGACGCTCTGGTATAAAAATCTCACCGTTAATTCGGGTGAAGCGGTTAATCAAATTTCAAAAAGTACAAAGAAAACGGTATCCAAAAAGGTTAAAAGTTATGATAAGTCGGATAAAAAACAGTTTAAAATTGAAAAACACGAAATTAATCCGGAAATAATCAGACGTGCAAGACTTGATGACGACGAATATTAAAAGGAATTTTTGATGTTTATATGTAAAAACTGCAAAACGGTCGATAAGTTTGAATTGATGTTTTCACCCGATTACAAAGGCGAAAAACATTTTGAACAACGTATAAACGATAAAAATGAAATAGAAATAATTGTTGACGGATACAAGTTTATCCCCGATTTACAGTTTATGAACGAGCATGCGGTATGCAGGTATTGCGGTCAAATTTATATGTGGGATTACGATACGGGTTACAATAAATAAAGGAAGGTAAATAATGCGTGATTTGAGAAAAAATGATGAAACCAGAACAATAAAATTTACAAAGGATTTTACAAAACATGCTTTAGGTTCGGTTTTGGTTGAATTTGGTGATACCAGAGTTATAACTACCGCTTCCGTAGAAATCGGAAAACCTAAATGGATGGATAAAGATGAAAACAAAGGCTGGATTACCGCCGAATATTCTCTTTTGCCCTCGGCACCAAATACAAGATGCCAGAGAGAAAGAACAAAAATATCGGGAAGAACTCAGGAAATTCAAAGGCTTATAGGACGCAGTCTCAGAGCTTGTGTGGATTTGAATAAAATTCCCGATTTGACTTTTACTGTTGACGCAGATGTAATTCAGGCTGACGGCGGAACACGTACGGCAAGCATTTGCGGTGGTTTTCTGGCTTTAAGAACGGCAATCGAAAAACTTATTGCCGACGGTACTCTTAAAGAAAACCCGATTATTGAACCCATTGCAGCGATTTCGGCAGGAATTTATAACGGTGAAGTTCTGTTGGATTTGGATTACAAAGAAGATTCCGCTGCTCAGGTTGATTCAAATGTGGTTTTGACCAAAAGCGGCAAAATTATTGAATTCCAAACAACTGCCGAAGGCGAACCCTACGACAGAACTCAAATGAATGAAATTTTTGATGTCGCACAAAAGGGCATAAAAAAAATTATTGAAATGTATGATTTTGTGTAGTACAATAAATTTGTAAAAGAAAAGGAGAAAAATTATGAAAAAATTATTATCTGCATTATTGATTTTATCATTTGTGGGAGCATCTGCCGCTTATGCAGCTGAAGCTACAACTTACACGGAAAAATTTATTCAAAAGCATACTCAAAAAATTGTTGATAAAGAAAAACAGCTTCAACAACAACAAAAAGCCCGTGAAGAAGCAAACTTGAAAAAACAAAAAGAATTTAAAAATAAAATAGAAGCCCAAAAGAAAGCTTACGAAGAACAGAAAAAAGCTCAACAAGCTAAACAAGCCGCTCAAAAGAAAAAAATCGAAAAGAAAAAACAACTTCTTAAAGATTTAATTTCCGAATAGTTTTGTTGATTTAATCAGGTATAAAAGAACGATTTTTATTAAATCGTTCTTTTTTGTGCTTGAAAGATAAATTTCTCTATGATAAATTTTGTTTGTAATTTTAAAGATAATACGGATGACAGCATTAGAAGAAAATACAAAAATAAAAACCTTAACCGGAGCCGAAATAATTGTTGAAACACTGGAAAATCTTGGAGTAAATTCAATATTCGGTTATCCCGGTGGCGTAATATTAGGGGTTTACGATGAGTTGTACAAAAGAAACTCTATAACCCATTATCTGGTTCGTCATGAGCAGGCTGCCGTGCATGCTGCCGAAGGTTATGCCAGATATAGCGGTAAATGCGGTTTCGCACTGGTAACTTCAGGCCCCGGTGCGGCTAATACCGTTTCTGCTCTTGCAAATGCTTTTGCGGACGGTTATCCCGTTATGCTTATTTGCGGACAGGTCAAAAACGAACTTTTAGGTAAAAATTCATTCGGCGAAATAAATATTACTGACATTACAAAAACCTGCACAAAAGCGTCGTTTCAGGTTACGTCGGCACAAAAACTTCATGAAACGCTTATTCGGGCGTATAACATTGCAATGTCAGGTAAAAAAGGCCCTGTTATTGTGGCGGTAACAAAGGATGTACTTACTCAAACGGCGGAATTTTCGGCAAAATCGGTTGAAATTCACGCTGACGAATATCATGAAACTTGTGATATAAACAATGCACCGGATTTGATTTGCCGTGCCAAAAGACCCGTAATCCTTTCAGGCGGAGGAGTTGTGCATTCGGATGCAAGAGATGAACTGGTAAAACTTGTTTCACTCTTAAATATTCCCGTAGTTAATACTTTAATGGGAACGGGAACTTTTCCGAAAGATAATAAAAATTACACTGGTATGGTCGGCTTATTCGGAAATCCTGCCGCCAATCAGATAATACGTGAAAGTGATTTGATTTTCGCCATCGGAACAAGATTGAATAACAGAGTCATGTGTTGTTTTAAGAATAATGAATTCTCCGATAAACTTGTATGTCTTAATATAGACGAAAAAGAAGTTAGCAATTCGGTTAAACCTTTGCTTACGCTTAGAGGTGATGCGAAAAAAATTATTAAAGAAATGACGGATGAATTAAAAAAAACAGCACGTGATTTACCCGATATTTCCGATTGGAATTTAAGAGTGTCCGCATTGAAAAAATTAAACCCGAAATATATAAAAAAATCCGATAAATTGCATTCATTTGAAGTTATTGAAGAAATAAACAGATTTATAAGACCTTTAAAACCGGTAATTACCACGGAAGTGGGGCAGCATCAAATATGGGCGGCAAGAATTTTGGATATTGACAACCCGCATAAATTTATTACCTCGGGCGGAACCGGAACAATGGGATTTGGTTTACCTGCTTGTGTTGGGGCATCTGTTGCTTGTGGTAACGGACTTGCGGTTTGTATTGCCGGTGACGGGTCATTACAGATGAATATACAGGAACTGGCTACTCTGGCTCAATATAATTTACCTGTGAAAATAATGGTGCTGAATAACGGTTATCTTGGTATGGTAAGACAATTACAGGAAGCAGCTTACGGTAACAGAATAACACAGACCGAAATTTTAAATCCCGATTTTGTTAAATTGGCAAACTCATACGGTATAACCGCATTCAGAGTCGATAAAAAAGAAGATATAAAATCCGTACTGGAAAAGGTATTCAGTACCAATTCTCCCGTTCTTACGGATTTTATTGTTGAGCCTGATGAAATTCTATAATTTTTTGCTTGACAAATTTCAAGTCATGGTATAGTTTAGAAATATGGTTATGTTATCAAAATCAGCCGCGGTAAAAGCACCTGTACTGGCATTAATAATGATTAATGTACTTATATTATCATTTGTTGTTAATACTGTAATAAATATTTTTGCAGACAGGCATACAAAAGACCAGTTTAAAGAGGCATACGGGCGATACAGTCAGGCTTTGAGTGATGCACTGGAAGATTTGGGCGGAGATACTGGATGTTTTTATTCTTCAAGCAAAAATGTAAAAAGTAATTTTGATTCTTGTGATAATTTTTATAAAACTTTTGCCAAGAGATTAAATGTTGCAAAATATTGTGACAAAGATGCATTGGCGGGCGGATGCGTACCTAAATATCGTGAATATGCCATAAAACCTGCGTGTGCAGGATACAGTGAAAGCATGATATCAAAATTTGATCAGGTTTTTGTAATGGGTGACAGATCAAGCATTACGGTGTTTAATTACCCTAACGGTATTCAAAAACCAATGTTTGCACTTGATGTTAACGGTGTTATAGGTCCTAATAAAGTCGGATATGATTTGTTCAGTCTGGTTATTATGCGTAACAAAAACGGGCATTATTATTTTTATCCCGACATAACTTACTGTTTGCCGCCGAGTAAAAACGGTATTAAGTATTTGACCGATGTGTTAAAATAGAGTTTTTTGAGAACATTCTTCAAGTGCGGAATATACTTTTTTTATTTCCTGAATGTCTTGCCACATAAGCCATTTTGGACTGCCTTTTTCTCGGGAATCATTTCTTAACAAATATGACGGGTGAAAAATAGGCATCATTTTTGAATTGTTTGGACCGGCATACCATTTACCGCGAATTTTTGTTATACCCTGCGTTGTTCCCAAAAGAGAATTTACAGCCACACGTCCGCATAAAAGTATTATTCTTGGTTTTAAAATTTCTATTTGAGCGTCAAGATATTCTTTGCAAGCTTCTTTTTCTTCGGGTAAAGGGTCTCTGTTATCGGGCGGTCTGCATTTTATTGTATTGCAGATATAAACGTCATTTTCGCGTGAAAGTCCTACGGAAGCAAAAATTTTGTCCAAAAGCTGTCCCGCTTTGCCCACAAAAGGTTCACCTTTTTTATCTTCATAGTATCCGGGGGCTTCACCGATTAGCATAAGTTTACGGTTCGGGATACCGCCTGAGAAAACGATATTGGTTCGTGTTTTTGCTAAAGAGCATTTTTGGCAGGAAAAACATTTTTGTTTTACTTTTTCCAGTTCTTCGATTAATGTGTCTTTCACTTCACTCATAGTAAATTTATTGTAGTATTAATAAATTTTACAGTCAATAAAGTATATGTTAACATTCAAATATTTCTATTGAAATCGTAAATCATTAGTGATATATTATCTTTGGCAGTTAGGGGGATCCGCCCCTTGGATAAACGGGTATATAAGTGTTTTTATATATAAAGATGTTTATCTGTAAAGGATAGAAAGAGAAATTATGGAAAAAAACAACGAAACTTTGTCGATTTTAAGACATTCAACATCACACGTAATGGCACAGGCGGTTCAAAAACTTTTTCCGTCGGCAAAACTTGCAATAGGGCCTGCCGTGGAAAACGGGTTTTATTACGATTTTGATTTAACTGACGGACACGCTTTTACGGAAGAAGATTTAGTAAAAATTGAAGAAGAAATGAAAAATATCGTTAAGCAAAATCTTTCTTTTGAAAGGTTTGTAATTCCCGATGTTGAAAAACAAATTGCGGACTTTAAAGCGGAAGGTGAAATTTATAAAGCCGAACTGCTTGAAGAACATAAAAATGATAATCCGACACTTTATATAACAAAAGATAAAGACGGCAATGCATTGTTTAACGACTTATGTGCGGGGCCTCATTTGCCCAATACTTCTTATATAAAGGCAAATGCATTCAAGCTTTTAAAAGTTGCGGGTGCTTATTGGCGTGGGAATGAAAAAAATAAAATGCTTCAAAGAATTTATGCAACGGCATTTTGGACAAAAGAAGATTTGGCGGCTTACATGAACTTTCTTGAAGAAGCGGAAAAACGTGATCACAGAAAGTTAGGCACAAAACTCGATTTATTCTCAACACGTGAAGAACTTGGCGGAGGTCTGGTTTTATGGCATCCTAATCTTGCCGTAGTCAGGGAAGAAATAGAAAATTACTGGCGAAGCGAACACAGAAAACGCGGTTATGTCATAGTGAACACTCCTCATATTGCTAAGTCCAAGTTATGGGAAATTTCAGGACATGCCGACCATTATAAAGAAAATATGTTCTTTATCCAAAAGGATGAAGACTCTGATGACCAATACGTTTTGAAACCCATGAACTGCCCGTTTCATATATTAATTTATCAGGCTAACAGACATTCATATCGTTCACTGCCTTTAAGAATGGCGGAACTCGGTACGGTTTACAGAAAAGAAAAATCGGGTGCTTTGGCAGGTTTAACAAGAGTTCAGGGATTTACTCAGGATGATGCACATATATTCTGTACTCCCGAACAGTTGGTTGATGAGATAAACGAAATTATTGATTTTGTTGCTGATACAATGAAAATCTTCAATATGAATTTTGAAGTAGAGTTGTCTACTCGTCCGGAAAGTTTTGTCGGCGATATTGAAAACTGGGAAAGAGCCGAAGCAGGTCTGAAAGAAGCAATGGACAAACGCGGTATGAAGTACGAAATCAACGAAGGTGACGGTGCTTTTTACGGGCCGAAAATTGATTTTAAAGTAAAAGATGCCATAGGTAGAACATGGCAATGTGCTACTATTCAATTGGATTTCAACCTGCCTGAAAGATTTGGTTTGAAGTATCAGGACAAAGACGGTGCAATGAAACCTCCCGTTATGCTTCATCGTGTTATTTTCGGTTCAATGGAGCGTTTTCATGGCATACTTATTGAGCATTATTCGGGTTCATTCCCGACATGGCTTGCTCCCGTACAGGTTGCTATTGTACCGATTTCTAATGAAAAACATATTGAATTTGCCGAAAAAGTTTACAAAAAAATGCGTGATGCAGGTATAAGAGTAAATCTTGACGACCGTTCCGAAAGCATGAATTATAAGATAAGAGAAAGCTTACAGGACAAGAAAATTCCTTATGTTGTGGTAATCGGTGACAAAGAAATCGAAGCGGACAGCCTGTCAATCAGAGTCAGAGGAATAGGACAAATCGGAACCCTGAAAACCGATGAATTTATTGAAAAGATAAAGGCGGAAATTAATTCCAGAAACAGTGACTCTTTCGCCAAAGAGTCAGTAAAATAAAAATTAAAAAAAAATAAAAAGCATGACCTGATTTCAGGTCATGCTTTTTCGTGATATTATTAATCTGTAAAATTTATGGTGTGATGAGAGTATGTTAAAAGATTTTGTTAAAAAGCATATAGAACTCTTTACTTTAGGGGCTTTATTTTTGCTGTGTTATTTTTTGTTTTTTTATAATATCGGTAATTATCCTTTAATGGATGTGGACGAAACGCGTTATGTATCAATGGCACGTGATATGTTTAATACAAAAGATTTTTTGACTTTGTATTTAAACGGAGAATATTTTTTCGAAAAACCGCCGTTATATTTTTGGATGGAATGCTTATCATTCGGGCTTTTGGGGAAAATAAACGAGTTTAGTGCGAGATTTCCATGTGCTTTTTGTGCTTTTGTAAGTGTATTGTCAGTATATTTTACGGGCAGAAAGATAGTATCCCGCCGCTACGGGCTGATTTCAGCTTTAATTTTTGCAACGAGTCTTGAATATGTAATACTTGCAAAATACGCTATTTTGGATATTTTGCTGGCAACTTGCGTGACATTTGCCGTTATTTCAGGTTTCTTAACGCAATTTGTTCCCGACAAAAATAAAAAATATTTCTGGTGGCTTTTTTACTTGTTTGCAGGACTTGGTGTCTTGGCAAAAGGTATTCCGGGTGTGGCGATACCTTTTGCGGTAATGTTTTTTGTTTTGCTTTTTACAAAAAACATTAAAGAAGCTTTCAAACCTCTGAATATCATCCCCGGTGTCATAATTTTCTTTTTAATTTCATTGCCATGGCATATTATTATGTTGAAAATTCATAATCCGTTATTTTTTAGGGAATATATTTATAAACATCATATAGAAAGGTTTTTAAACTCAGAAGAAATAGGAAGGAAACAACCGTTTTGGTTTTATTTTGTGACAATATTGTGGGGATTTTTCCCGTGGACATTCTCCGCGATAGCTTCTTTGTTCAGAAAATACGGTTTGCCAAAAAGTTTTGTACCTGAAAAATTGTCAAATGCTCAAAAGTATTTGTTATTTAATGTAATTGGTTTTGTTACGGTAATGCTGTTTTTTTCGGCATCAAGTACTAAACTGATAACTTATATATTACCCGTTTATATGTTTATTGCAGGTATTACGGGATTTGTTTGGCAGGAATTTCTTGACAATAAAGCATTCGTGAAAAATATAAATATCTCATCATATATTTGCGGAACAATTTTTATTTTGGCATCTGCAGCGGCTTTATTAACTCCTTTATATTTACCGCAGCAGATTTATAATGATATTTCAAGCTTAAAATTCCCGATTGCCTTTTTGCTTCTTACGGTCGGGATTGCTCTTGTCGCTTTTACAATGCTGAACAGGAAAAAATCCGTATTTATAACTTACGTAATTTTTATGACGGTTCTGTCATCTTTTGCGACAAAAGAAATTTATAAAACGGACTATAAATTCGGTCAGAATGATTTAATGGAATTTGCACGTTACGCCGAGAAAAATGATTTTAACCTTGCTTCGTTCGGTTTTTCCAGAAGGTTTTCACTGCTGTATTATTACGGAAAGCATGTTGAATTTCAGGTTGATGATAACTATTCCGTTTTGAAAAAAATGCTCGATAACAAAAATAATGTTATTGTAATTAAGAATAAAAAAATAAAAGATTTTCCCGATTATATTCAGTACAATGTTATTGATATCGGACGAAAGTATACTCTTGTGAAAGGCAAATAGTGCTTAAAAGATACGAAAAGTTTCTGAAAGAGTTTGATAAGCGGCTCAAGGAATATTATTTGAGCCAGAAAGACTACATTAACTGTCGTCAAGGGTGCAGTAAATGCTGTGAAACAGGTGAATATCCTTTCTCAAGGCTTGAAGCGGAATATATTATGCACGGTTTTTTGAATTTGCCGAAAGATAAAAAAAATATTATCAGAAAAAATATATTCAATTTAAAAGCCGAAAAAAAAATTTGCAAAGGAAAAGAATTTTTATATCGCTGTCCTTTTTTAATCGATAACCTTTGTGCCTTGTATAATTTTAGGGGAATAGTTTGCAGAACACACGGTTTGGCATTTTATGATATTTCCCGAAATATTGTTAAATTACCTCATTGCAGTGAGGAAGGGCTGAATTATTCACAGGTTTATAATCCGCATACAAAGAGTGTTTCCGTAAAGAATTTAATAAAAGACTCACTGAAAACGGACAGCATACTCAGAAGTCCGACAGCCGAAAAATATGAACTTGAATGCGGTGAAATCAGACCTTTAATTGACTGGTTTTAGAACCGGTGTAAATATTTGAAATACAGGTATAAAGAACTCAAAGTTAATGAAATTGCAGTTACTAAAGCACCGTATTTCATAAATCTCATAAAGGAAATAGGATAGCCCTTTGAAGTTGCCGTTTCCGAAACGAGTACGTTTGCCGCAGCCCCTATAATTGTTAAGTTTCCGCCAAGACAAGCACCTAAAGAAAGAGCCCACCACAACGGGTGATGTCCCGTTCCCGTATACGGCATTGTGTGCTGAACCTGTGCTATTAAAGGTGCCATAGTTGCCGTGTATGGTATATTATCGATTACCCCCGACAACAGACCCGAACCCCATAATATAAACATTGTTGCGGCAGTAAGACTTCCTTGCGTAAGCTGAATAAGTTTGTCAGCCAAAAAGCTTATTCCGCCGTTTGCTTCAAATCCTCCGATAATTATAAATAATCCGACAAAAAAGAATATTGTAAGCCATTCTACATCTTTGTAAATTTCTTTCGGTTTTTCAAAAAGCAGCAGGAAGCTTGCACCTGCCACTGCAAACACGTAAGCACTTATATGTGTGATGTCGTGTGTTACAAAGCCGAGAATTACCAGTGCAAGTGTAATTATTGAGCGTATCATTAACTTTTTATCGGTAATGGTTTTTGAATTATCAAGGTTCGCTACATGACTCATTTTTTCGGGAGTGGCTTTAAGTCCTTTTCTGAACAAAAATATTAAAACGAATACTGATATCAGGAATATCAAAACCACAATTCCTGTTAATTCTCTCAAAAAGTCCATAAAACTCAGTCCCGCACGTGCTCCGATTATTATATTCGGCGGGTCGCCGATTAAAGTAGCCGTTCCTCCGATATTTGACGCCAAAACCTCGGTTATTAAAAACGGAATGGGGTCTGTTTCAAACTCTTTTGCAATTACAAAAGTTATCGGCATCATAAGAACAACCGTTGTAACATTATCCAAAAATGCGGAAGCCACTGCGGTAAATGCCGCCAGCACAAAAAGAACCATTTTCGGATGTCCTTTTGTATAACTCAACAGTTTTATGGCTAACCATTTAAAAACTCCGCTTTTGCTTGCAATATGAACAATAATCATCATTCCGATAAGCAGGAATATTACTTCCCAGGCAATATAGTCAAATACCGATTTTACATAAACGTGGTTCGTATTATCGTAAAACCCGCTAAACGGCAGCAAACCCAAAAGTAAAGTTATTGAAGCACCTATCAGTGCAACCACTGATTTTTGAATTTTTTCAGATGCTATGAAAATGTATGCTATAAGCAATATTGCACCTGAAATTATCATAGCGTTCTGTGATATAAAATTTGTCATCATTTCTCCCTTTTAATGTTGTTCAATTAATACATATACCTCACAGGTAAATTATATAAGGTAAATGCCCTATTTCTGCAAAGCTATTATATCATAAACAAAAAATAAAATATTCGAAAATTTTAAGTTGTGTAAAAAATACAATTAAAAATTGCATCAAAATTCAAAATCAGAGTTATAATACTACATGTATAATATATCGTGTTAAAAAGGGTTTAGTATTATGTTAATGTTTTACGTCTTATGACGTATTGTTTTAATAACAATATGTTGTAAAATATTTTTAAGGAATGTTAATTTTTACTTAAACATTCGGCAAAAAAAAACAGTTATGTGTTTTATAACAAAAGTGTAAGCAGGTGGAATTCGGTTTTGAATAAAGAAGTTTCAAAAAAAACAAAAGAAAAAAAATATTCGGCCGGTACGGAAAAATCGGACAAAATAACTAATCCTTTTTCCCGTGCGAATTTGCCTGCGAAAAAACCTTCCGTAAAACCTGCTGCTAAACCCGCTACACCCCCTGCACATATCAGCGACCCCATTATAACCGATACAGCGAACATAGTTGCACGCATAAATAACTTTAATACGAATAAAACATCCAACAAGATGTACGGAGGTTATTTAAACAGTGCAAAAATAAAGAAAAACATAAATTATCAGGAAATGATACAACTGATAATGCAGGCTCTCAAAGAGACAAAGACGGTTCATGATTTATACGGCAATATTCATGATATATTTACCGACAAATTGAACAGTTCTTTCACGGCATTCGGTATTTATCATGAAAAGTCAAAATGTATTGACGTAAAGCTTTACAATTCATTGGGCAGTACCTATACATCAAAGATATTTATATCAGACGAATCAAACCCTGTTGTGGAATGCTTTAATAAGTCTGCCCCCGTAATAAAAAATGACAACAAATTTTTAAATATTCCATACCTGAATAACACACACACATTAGTACTTCCCATGATTTCGGTAAATCAGTGCATAGGGGTAATGATTATCGGGAAAGAAAATCCTAATGAAGATTTGGGATTATTTTCTCTCATTGCTAATCATTGTGCTATGTATGTGCATAATACCGTGTTGATAGAGCAAACGGGTAAATATGCAAATACCGATACGCTTACGGGTTTATATAACCACAGAGGATTTCAGGAGGTTCTTTCCGGCGAACTTGAAAACGCAGCGGCAAACGGTACAAACCTTTCGATAGTCATGTTTGATGTTAATAACATTTCCAAAATTAACAAAGAATTCGGGCATGCAAAAGGCGATGACGTTATCAAACTTGTAGGAGAAAAAGTTAAGCAGAATATCCGTAATTCGGACAAAGCAGGGCGTTACGGCGGTGACGAGATAGCGGTTATTCTTCCCGACACAAACACTGCTGATGCAAAATATCTTGCCGAATACATAACTTACTGCTTATCCTGCTGTTTTGTAGACGATGTAGGCCCGATAAAGGTTTCCGTCGGTATAGCTACTTATCCCGAATGCACAAAAGACAGAGAAAAATTACTTATTCTTGCCGAACAAGCCATGTACATATCACAGGCAAAAGGGTACAAAGAAGGCATGTCAGCAATTATAAGTTCTTCTGATTTCAATTTCTGGGATGATGCGGCATTAAATATGTATGCGGAAGTCATAGCCAAACGTCATTCACAGCTTGGCATAAATTTTGAAGACGAACTTGTTCACAAATTCAATAATGAGCAAATAATATCGCAAAATCATCTTTGGGAAATGGCAAATTCACTTGCGGCAGCTATTGATGCGAAAGACCCGTATACAAAAGGTCATTCGACATCCGTTTCAAGATATTCTGAGGCTTTGGCACGTGCAATAAATCTTCCTGAAGATGAAGTCCAAAGAATTACTCTGGGGGCATTGCTTCATGACGTGGGTAAAATCGGTATACCCGAAAATGTTCTTAAAAAACCCGGTAAGCTTAACGATGAAGAATGGGAAATAATGAAACAGCACCCCGTAATTGGTGCGGAAAAGGTTCTTGCCCCTAACGAAGCTTTGCGTGATTTAATTCCGATGGTTAAATATCATCATGAACACGTAGACGGAAGCGGTTATCCCGAAAAGCTTAAAGGTAATGACATACCTCTTGCGGCAAGAATAGTTTCCGTTGCGGACACTTTCCATGCACTTATATCAGACAGACCGTACAGAAAAGGTATGACGGTAGAAAAAGCGTGTGAAATACTTAAAGAAGGTGCGGGAACATACTGGGATATAGATTTGGTAAGACATTTTATAGGCATAGCCCCCTCGTTGTCGACGATTATATAGTTTTAATATTGCAAAACCTGTATTATAGTTATTTTTCAGCTGTTTTTCGAAAAAACTGCTTGCATAAATTTAAAAAATATTATATAATCAGGTGATTAAAAGATAATCTTACAATAGATTTTCTAAAGTACCAACTAAATCAGGAGAAAAAAGATGTACCAAGACGAAAAACTTGTATGTGAAGACTGCGGTTCGGAATTTATCTTCACAGCGGGTGAACAGGAATTTTACGCAGAAAAAGGGCTTGTAAACAAGCCGAAAAGATGTCCCGAATGCAGAAAAAAACGCAGACAAACATTCAGACGCAGAAGAAAAATGTACGATGCGGTTTGCTCTAAATGCGGAGCTCAAACTCAGGTTCCGTTTAAACCTATTCCGGGAAAAGAAGTTTATTGTAAGGATTGTTTTACAAAAGAGCAGCCTTCCGAATAAAATACAAAAAAAAAGAGACTTCAGGGTCTCTTTTTTTTTCCTTATATATAATATTCTGCGGTATTAAACGCTAATGCAGCTGTTAAGATATTCAATCGTACTGATTTTTTCATCGTACAGATATTTTATGAAATTCAAATAAGCATTATCGTATGAAGTTATTATCACATTAATTTCAAATCCGTCGGTACAAAAAGGTTCGTAATCATAAACAACGTAGCTGTTATATTTACTTTTCCATTCTTTTCGTTCGATACGGCTGTTATTTTCTTCTACAATATCTTCAAGCCATGCCATAATATCTTTATTGACATTTTTCATTTCCAGACGATTGTATTTGCTGCAATCTTGACAATCATTTCCCATTAACATGTTAAATTACTCCACAAAATGTTATATAGAAATTGTAAATGTATTTTGATATAAATTAATCCCCTTTTGGGATAAGAGAACGTAGTAAGAAATACTAATTTTCGATAGTTGTGCAAAAGTATAAAATGTCTTGTGTAAGGACTTGCCAAAAAACAAAATTGGTATATAATAAAAAAGTTGGCAATAAACACACGAAGGAGTGGAAGATGGAAAAAATGTTAAGAAATGTAAAAAAATGTAAACGGGGGGGGGGTAATCCGCTAACCGCAAGAGTTTCGACCCTATTAAGTTTCGTTAAGCCTTACCCCGAGAGTAATACGACCCCATGTCAGTGTGACACAAAACCATGTCGTCATGACACTATTACATGTCATGCTGAACCCCATACATGTCATCCTGAACTTGTTTCAGGATCTTTTGCCGAAGGCAATTATTCTGTGTCATGTCATCCTGAACAACATGTCACCCTGAATTTATTTCAGGGTCTGAGCCTTATCAAGTCATTAAATAGAAAAGAAACTAAATCAAATTCAATGTCCACAACTATGGTCAATAACAAGACCCTGACTGCATTGGGACAAAATGAACAGACAACAAGACACGAAAATTCTGTCATGCTGAACTTGCGGATTTGCGGACGGACGGGGGATAAGGTTGAATCCACCACATGTCATTCTGAACAAAAACATGTCATGCTGAACTTGTTTCAGCATCTGAGCCTTATCAAGTCATTAAATAGAAAAGAAACTAAACCAAAGTCAATATCCACAACTATGGTCAATAACAAGACCCTGACTACATTGGGACAAAATGAACAGACAACAAGACACGAAAATTCTGTCATGCTGAATTTATTTCAGTATCTTAGAATTTTCGTGTCTTGCAAACTTAAAAATGACAAAAATAAGATCCTGAAACAAGTTCAGGATGACATGGGGTGGTTTAGGTGCGATCTTTTTGGTGCTTTAGCACCCGTAACGAACCTTTCACTTTTCACTTCTCACTTTTCACCTAATCACCTTTCACCAAAATCCGCTTTCACCCTAGCCGAAATGATGGTTGTAATGCTAATTTTAAGTATAGTAATGGCGGCATTTGCCCCCGTAATGACAACAAGGTCAAAGGTTGATTTGTCAAGCCCTTGGCGTTATATGGCGAACAATTCGGACATATACTACGGAACGGGAGCGAACCAAACCGCGGTAATCGGGGCGAACAGCAAAGCAGACACCGCAAGCAGATTAGAAATCAGCACGAGTTCCGATACACAGCGTCATATATTATTTAAACGCGGAGC
>CANPZB010000036.1 GCA_947588755.1 Candidatus Gastranaerophilales bacterium
TTTTATTCTCAAACTTTTTTGGAGTTGGTAGAGCAAGCTCTACGTTAATTTGAACTCCGTTCCGTCTTCGACTCCACCGGGGGAGCATTGCGGCATTTGGTATTTATTTTTGCGATACTTCTATTCTATTTGCTCAAACTTTGAAGTCAAGTTATAAATGTAAAACATTTATTGCGGGGACAGATATAATGTTACGTTACGTCCTTCAAGCATAGGTTTTTTTTCAACCAAGACGGGCATGTTTTCTATGTCGGCTAAAAATCTGTTGGCTAAATCAAATGCCAAATTGGAATGCTGCATTTCTCTGCCGCGAAGCATGATGACTATTTTTACCTTATTCCCCTGTGAAATAAACTTTTCTATACTTTTTATTCTCACTTGATAGTCATGAGTATCTATTTTGTAACGAATTTTAATTTCTTTTATATCAACGGTATGTTGTTTTTTCTTTGCTTCTTTTGCTCTTTTTTCCTGTTCGTATTTATATTTGCCGTAGTTAAGGATTTTGGCTACAGGCGGTTCTTGATTGGGGTTGATTAACACCAAATCGAGGTCTGCATCGTAAGCCATTTGTAAAGCTTTTGTTGTATCTATAATCCCATGATTACTGCCGTTTTGGTCTATTAATCTTACTTGTTTTGAACGAATTCTTTCGTTAATGATTGCCTGATCTTTTCCTTTATTTGATCTGTAGTCGTTAGCTATTGTTATATCTCCTTTGTTTTAACCTTCAAGTCTATGTTACCATAAAAATTATTTTTTGAACAAATATTAAGCAAAAATTTTTTGTAACAAAATGTAAAAAACATTAAAGTTTTTGGAAAAATATTCCGATATATAATTTGTCAATGATAACAGGTACAAATTAATAAGGAGTATTTATCATGGTTGAAACATCTGAATCACAACAAACGGAAATTTTTCTCGAACAAAAAAACGGGGAGTTCGTACAAATTGACATGACGTTACCTCTGCAAATCCTATTTGATGACGTAATGACGTTTGTTTCAAAAATAGATGTTGAGTAAAAAAATTGTATTTTTTTACTAAATTTTAAAAAACAGTTGACCTGAACGGTCGACTGTTTTTTTGCATATAAATTTTTTTTTATTGTAAAAAAATATAGTAAAATGTCGATTTTCATGTAACAATAGTTGCATAAGAATATTTGGTGGTAAAAAGGGATTTTATGAGAAAAAATTATATAATTACTTCAGCTTTAATTTTAAGCTTATTTATTGCACAGCCTTCATTTGCCGGATTTAAGGAACATTTTGATTTAGGTCAGCAATATTTATCGAATTTTCAATATTCGGGTGCGGTGACGGAATTTAAAAACGCATTAAGAATTAATTATTTGGATAATTCGGCAAGAATAGGACTCGTAAACGCTTATTGTGCCAGAGGTGCATATTATGCGAACAAAGAAAGTAATTATCAAAAAGCCGCCGATGACTACAGAAGTGCATTATTTTATTTAATTTATTATCCCGGAGCAAATGCCGTAAAAAATTCAGGACAGGCAATAGTTCAGGTAACATCCAACTTAAACAGTTGTTTGAATGCAATAAATTATGATACTTCGGCGGCTAACAGATTTAATACGGCAAAACAACTGAGAGCGGAAGGCGAATTTGCTGCTGCGGCTTACGAATTTAATCAAGCGTTGGGTGATAAAAATTTTATAAAAGAAAGTTTTGAACAGACGGGCGATATAATGAAGCTTCTCGGAAATGACCCTAAAGCTGCGGAATATTACAAAAAAGCCGTTTCAGTTAATCCGAATGACATAAATTTAAGAATGTCTTATGCCAAAGTGCTTGACAAACTCGGCTCATCCGATGATGCGGTCAAGGAATATAATTACGTACTGTCAAAAATTGGCGACGATAAAGAGATTTTATATTCTCTAGAAAGAATTTACAAGAAAAAATTGGAAGCTTCTCCAAACGATGCGATTATAACTTCCAATCTCGGTGCAATTATGCAAAAGCAGGGTAATTTTGATGAAGCATTGAGGTATTATTCAAAAGCGGAATATTTGGATCCTTCCAATATAAATACGAGAATAAATGTCGGTACGCTTTATCAACAAAAAGGCGATTATAAAACGGCTATTAGTGCATACGATACAATTCTTGTAATGCATCCTGATAATCCCATGGCTAATATATACAAAGCACAATCGCTTTCCGCAATGGGGAATAAACAACAAGCTTTAAGTATTTACAAAAAAGTTTTATCCTCAAATCCTGATAATACTTTGGCAAAAGAGCAAATGACCGATATAATTAAAGAAACAATGACACCTATGCAGTTTGTCGAATATATTAAGAAAATAGACGGGGCAGGTGCGGCAGATGAGATTTATGATTACGCTCTTGATTTACATAAGCAAAACAAAATTAATGAGTCAATAGCACTTTATAATGAGGTTTTAAAGATTAACGGTACAAATCCCGAGGTATATATAAATCTTGCGATAGCACAAGGACAAAATAATGATTATGATGCCGCATTATTTACGTTAAAAACTGCTAATAACAAGTTCCCCGATAATTCGCAAGTTAAAGATGCCATAAAGAATTTAACGGCGGAGGCTGACGGTCAAAAACTTGCTAAAGCCGCAGAATATTATAACAACAATGATTATAAGAGTGCTGTCAACGAATATTTAAAAATACAGCCTGCTACATTTGATACAATGATAGGTATTGCATCTTGTTATCAGAATATGGGTAATAAACAGAAAGCAATGGAATATTATAAAAATGCGTTAAACTTAAAGCCTTCTGATTCGAATGTAGCGTATTATATAGCTGCTATGTATGCCGAAGATGAAGATTGGGACAATGCCGAAATTTATGTGCAAAAATCTCTGGCTTTGAACAAAGATAATTCTCAGGCGGTTGAACTTGCAAAATCAATACGATTAAACAACAATTCAGCGGCATTAGAGAAGGCGATAGCTATGTTTGATGCACAAGATTACGATAACAGTCTTGTTATTATAAACAAAATAATTTCTTCCAACGGTGAAGATGCTTATGCTCTTTATTACAGAGGAATGATTTATGATGCCAAAAACAAACAAAAAGATGCAATAAATGATTACCAAAAGGCTGTCAGTATAAATCCTGATTTATGTATAGTAAATTACCTTATAGGTGTTGATTATGATACTCTCGGGGATTATAAAAACGCATTAAAGTATTATACGGAATTTACGGCAAAATACGGCGAGAATGATGATTATAAACAGTACGCCGAACAAAGAATTGCCGATTTAAAGGAAAATGCAAAGTAGAGTAAGAGATTTAATAAAGAGCAGAGTATCGCTTGCCCCGATGGCGGGGATAACTGACTATGTTTTGCGGAGTTTGGTTCGTCGTTATTCCAAGACATGTCTTTTAACAACGGAAATGATAAGTTCCGAATATCTTGCACAGACATTGAACGGCAGGGGCGGAACCGAAATTTTAAAACGTGATAATAATCATTCTCCGATATCGTATCAGATTAGCGGGCATAAACCTGATATGATGTATCTTGCCGCCAAAAATTTAACACAGTATGCCGATATGATAGATATAAATATGGGTTGTCCCGTAAATAAAGTGGTTAAAGGTCAGGACGGTGCTTCCCTGATGAGAAATATTCCTCTGGCAGCGGATTTGGTAAAGGCGGTAAAGGACGGAACCGCAAAACCCGTAAGTGTCAAATTCAGACTGGGATACACTTCAGATGAACTTAATTATATAGAATTCGGACAGGCAATGCAGGAGGCGGGAGCGGAATTTATCACGATACATGCAAGAACACGTTCTCAGATGTATACAGGCAAAGCAGATTGGAGTAAAATAAAAGACTTAAAAAGAAATGTTGATATTCCGATATTTGCAAACGGTGATGTTGTTTCGGCGGAAAGTGCCGTGCAATGTCTTGAAGAAAGCGGTGCGGACGGTGTGGCAATCGGTCGCGGAATTTTAGGTAATCCCATGCTTATTAACGAAATAGAACATTTTCTTGCTGACGGTGAAATCCTTCCGCAACCTTCATTGGAAGAAAAAATTTGTATGTTAAAAATGCATTTGGATGAAGAAATAAGATTACGCGGTGAAAAAGTCGGCATCAAGTTTTGCAGAAAATTTTATCCTTACTATATTTCGGGTATAAAAAATGCCGCAAAAATCCGTTCACTTTTAGTCACGGAAGAAGATTACTCCAAAATAATAACAATTCTTGAAAGCGTTATGTGCGTAAAATAATTAATATTTACGGAATTATTCCCCTGCAAGAATTACCGTAAAATCAGTGTCGGCACAATATAAGTTTACGGGGTCATAAACAAACTGCATATTTTTTAATTCTTCGTTTTTGTTTTTCAGGTGGTTAAAATAGTCGTTTGTGGCTTTTTTCGAGTGTGCCGTAAAATGCGAATGAGTTCGGTTAACATTCCCCGTACATTTAACCGTAATGCCTTCTTCTTTCAGTTGCTTAATAAGTGATAAAGCCGAAGCTTCTTTGTTTTTAGAATACAGAACCGAAGCGTTAAACGGTGTGGTGTCATCAAAATGATATTTATCACGGTAAATGATACGATTAATAACTTCCTGTGTTTTTTCGGGGTCTAAAATCCAATAGCTTACATATCCGCGTTGGTTTGGAGCACCTGGAAGCATTGCGATTTCGGTTTTATCAAGGTCAATGCTCTTTGCCAGAGCCGCATATTGCGACATTTCGTATAAAGACATATCGGTTTTAACGTATTTTTTGGCTACGGATATTACGTCAGGAATTCTTGCAATTGTACCCGGGTTTTTCAATTCCTTAATCAAGCTTCTTAAAAACCATTGTTGCCGTTGAGTTCTGCCTATATCTCCCATTGCATCATGACGAAATCTTAAATATTCCACTGCCTGTTTCCCGTCAAGATGGTGAGTACCTTTGTCAAAATTTATATGTAATTTGCCCGAATAATCGTTGTAATGCATAGGTTTTTCAATGTACATATCAATACCGCCCAGTGCATCAACAATTTCCTTGACCGCATTGTCATGAACCATTATATATCTGTCAACTCTGACGCCCAGAGTATCTTCAACCGTACGTTTTGTCATTGGAATACCGCCTATTGCGTGTGCGGCATTAATCTTATTTACACCGTTGTTATTCGGCAAATATACTTTACTGTCTCTGGGGATAGATAATGCGTTCACCGATTTGGTTTTGGGGTCTATATTAATAAGAATCATTGTATCCGTTCTTGTACCTGTCCATAGGTCATCAGGCGAACCGCTGGCATCCACACCCAAAAATAATATATTTTGTCTGTGAAGTCCGAAAGGTAGTGAAAATTCGGCTTTTTCTTTGTTGTCGGCTGCTTGTGAAAGCTTCATAAAAAACTGTGTTACTGATGAATTTTCGCCAAAATGCTCCTCAATAAAGCCTTCCATATCAAACACTACACACGAACATACAATAAAACCGAATACTATAATTATCCCCACAATAAAAGACCTTAGAAAACTGTCGCTTTCTTCTTTTTTTCTGCTTGAATATCTGTTTTGAGTTACATTTCGTCCGGAGTAATCTTTTTGTAATCTTTCATTTCTTCGGGTATAATTTGTCATCAATTTCACCTGTGTTTAAAAAGTGTTCCGTTTAATAACATATAATAAATTCAGATAAATTACATACAATATATTAATGATTTTCTCATAAAACATTAACAAGAAAAGTTGAGACGAGAGTAAAATAAATCGCAAGTCCCAATACATCAATAGTTGTAGCAATTACGGGGCCTGAAGCAACTGCCGGATCTATCTTGGCAGCTTTTAGTGCGAACGGCGTAAATGTTCCTATAACGGTAGCCATTGTCATATTTATTGCCATAGCCAGTCCTACAATTAATCCCAGTTCAATATTATGCTGCCAGCCCCATGTAACCATAGAGACAAGAAATCCGAATGTTGTTCCGATTACCAGCCCTATAAGCATTTCTCTGAGTATGTAATGCAGGGCAGAATTTATACTTACCTGTCCCGTCGAAAAACCGCGTACCATAAGCGTAATACTTTGAGTGCCTATGTTACCGCCAAGACCTGCCAATAAAGGCATAAAAATAGCAATTATCGGCAAAGCTTCAAGAGTGTGGTCAAAATAATGTGCGACATTAACCGCTATAAATTCACCGAGTAAAGTTATAAAAAGCCATGGAGTACGAGCTCTGACAGCATTTACAATATTACCCGAAAGAATTTCATCTTCATCGACCAGTTCGGTTGAAATACCTGATGATTGGTAAATTTCTTCCGTAGTTTCTTCTTCAACCAGATCATGTACGTCATCCCACGTAATCATACCTTTCAGTCTGTTGTATAAATCAACAACAGGCAAAGCATTATATTGATATTTCATAAATTCATCGACAATATAATCGCTGTAATCATCGACATGAAGTTTTACGATGTCGGAAATCATTATATCTTCGACCTTCTGGTTAATCGGAGAAGTTAACAGTTTTCTCAGTGAAACTACACCCAGAAGATGTTTTTGTTTATCGACAACATAAACGTAATACAACTCCATATTATCCAGTTCAGCTTTGCTTCTGATATGATTTAACACATCGGTAACGCTCATGTCTGAATTTACGGTAAGTACTGCGGGGTTCATAATACCGCCTGCCGTATCTTCGTTGTATGTCAACAATTCCCGCACTTCTTCGGAGAATTTATGCGGAAGCTTATCCAAATAAGTTTCGCTGGCATCGTCTTCCATGTCTCCCAGAACATCTGCCGCAGCGTCGTGAGGCAGTTGTGTCAGAATTTTTGATGCTAAATCTTCATCTATTTCGCCGAGTAATTCGACCTGCATTTGCGGGGGTAAATATTCTATCAAATCTGCAGCTTTTTCAATTTCCAACAGAGTAAAACACCGAAGTCTTTCTTCAGGTTTTAATTCTTGAAATATGTCTGCCAAATCAGCTTCATGATAACCGTTTAATTCGTCTTTAAGTTGAATTACGGTTTCATCGTCGATAATTTCGCGTATTCTGTCAACTACATTTGAAATATTTATCATAAATATATTATAGTACAAATAAAATATTCAAATATACAAACCTCAATTTTAACTTGAATAAAACATCACGTATGATGGGTGGAACAATTGCCATTCCACCCATCAATAATTTATTAAAACTTCCAAGGATAATCGTCAGGTATTTTCCAGCCGTTTAGTTTTATCCACATAGTGCAGTAACTATTTCCTGAAACACTACCCGCTAACTCTTCATCTTTCCTTTTGCACCATTCTTCAGCATTATTTATATTTAAGTTAAAGTTATAAGGTTCAACACCTTTGCCTTTTGCATATCCCCAATAAGTGCCGCCTTTAGGTGCAAAACTAAATGAAAACATGCATCTCGCGTTTTTAGTACAAGATCGGTTATTGGTATAAAAAGTCATATCATGGTAATTATACCAACGTAATACTGTTCCGTCCGAGAAATATAAAACTGGTCCGTTGGATAAAACTTCTTTTTTTATTATTTTTACATAAGGAACAATATATTTTATCAACCATGCATCCATTTTACTTTTTCCGCCTGTTTCCGTAACTTCCTCTTCAGTAATATCGTTAGGTTCAAGCCACGTTGTTTTATCACCGTTATTAATTTCAGAAAGTGCTATGGCATTGTTTATAATGTTGTAAAATCTTGAAAGCTTTGTTTCGACAACCTTTTTCTTGTAACTTTGTATAAGTGTAGGCATAGTCATTGCCGCCACAATACCGATGATGCCGAGGGTGATTAGAACCTCAGCAAGGGTAAAACCAAATTTTTGTGAAAAGTGAGAAGTGAAAGGTGAAAAGACCTTATCGGGTGCTAAAGCACCAAGACTACGCCTAAACCACCCCATGTCACCCTGAACGACCATGTCATGCTGAACTTGTTTCAGCATCTGAGCCTTGTCGGGTCTTACAGTCTTTCCCAAAATTGTTGCGTTTTTAATCTTTTCTTTCATTTTTTAGTTCCTTTCTTTTTATTTATTACTGTCTGTTACTTTTCTATTTGTCATTCAAAAACCTTCATGTCATGCTAAACACCACCATGTCACCCTGAACGACCATGTCATGCTGAACTTGTTTCAGCATCTTAGCTTTTTCGGGTCTTACAGTTTTTTCCAAAATCTTAGTGTTTTTAATTTCTTCTTTCATTTTTTTAGTTCCTTTCTTTTTTTTTATTACTGTTTATTGAAAATTATCACTATATTTGTCATGCTGAATTCATTTCAGGGTCTTTCGTACAATAAAGATACTGAACCAATGCCACGAAATAAGATCCTGAAACAAGTTCAGGATGACATGTAAAGGGTTTACCATGACATGGGGAGGTTTAATGGTGACATGGGTTGGTGTCATTCCGCAACATAACCTATGCGAAATGGCTATTTGTATCGATAATGTATGTCTAAGACCCTGAAACGAGTTCAGGGTGACATGTGTGGGGTTCACCATAATATGGTCGTTCAGGATGACATGGTGAGAGTCCCGCATGACAGAATTTTTGTGGTAAAAATTCCCATGACAAAACGAGGGATGTAAATTAATCCCTTTGAAATTGTCCCAAAAACGAAAAACGGCTAAAACGCAGTCGTAGAGCGGGTTTACAAACTCGGGGGGGGGGGTGAATGCTAAAACTTCAAAATTCGATTTATTCATAATTTTTTCATTAACTCCCAAATTTTCGGGTGCTTCGCACCACAGTACTTCCCGATTGAATATTTCAACCTTACTCTATCATTATAACATATATTTTATAGATTTCAAGTACTCAGCCCGATTTTTTTAAATTATAAAACGGGAACATCAACGGGTTGTGTCAATATTACTTTTATAACTTCGCCCGTGGGGATATTTACTTCTTTACCTTTTTTAATTGCATTGGCAACGGCATCGTATATGTAATATCCTCCTCCGCCTATCCCGCCTCCGATAGCCGATAAAGGCAGTGTAAGTATTCTGAAATATCCGCCCGCTACATCTTCAAATGTGTCATTACCCCAATCTGTTGCGGTTTTGGTTATTTTTTTAGTTGTGTTCCATGACTGAACCATTGCATCTTTGTATCCTTTTGTAGTTGTAATACCGCCGTCGTAGGTTAAATCACTTCTGCTGACAACTGACATGGAAATAGGCACTTGACGTCCGTTGGGGGCAACTACATGGTCAAAATCAAGATATAACACCGCACCTTTAGAAAGTCTTTTGGAGGGGATAACTTTATTTATACTGCCTCTGACCAATGAACCCGCAGGCAGTATAACATCTTTATCAATAGTTTTATCGCCGAGTAATATTGCGGTGAAACTTTTACCGTTATACCCGCAAATAGTTGAAACAGGTTCAAGCAACTCAAGTGAAAATTGTGTTCCGGCAGGTATGCGTTTAGTTTTGGCGTTTGCATTAAATTGTGCCGCCGATACAACCTGAATTGCAAACAATAGTGATAAAACAGTTGATATAATTTTTAATTTCATTAATTTCTCCTTTATAATTATACATTTTATATGCTCGCTTAAAAAAAAGCAAGTTCGTGTAATAAATGTAAAAGTCTTGATGAATTTTTACTAAATTGTTAAAATGTTTTTATGAATAATACCGAAAAAATCAGTAAATTACAACAAGCTTTGCTGCAAGACCAGTCCGATTTTCGTGCAAGACGTGAACTCGCTCTTGTTTTGCTTGATGCGGGATTTGATGAAGAAGCATTACATCATCTTCTGTATTTACAAAAACTTTTTCCGAATGACTGCAATGTTTTGTTTAATCTGGGGATTACCTATGAAAAACTGAAAGATACCGATAAAGCCGAAAAAACGTATCTTAAAGTAATTGAGATTTCACGGGATGAAGTTGACGCTTATTACAATTTAGGTCTTTTGTACTTAAATAAAGGGGATTATTCGAAGGCTGTCGAATGTATGCAAAAAGTTTTGGATAAAGAACCGAATGATTCAAATGCTTTGTTTAACGCGGGACTGGGATATTTCAAGCAAAATTCCTATGAAGAGGCTGAAAAATACTTTTTAAATACCGTTAAACTTAATGATAATGATATTTATGCACATTTTTATCTCGGGAATATCTATTTTTCAAAGAACCGATATGATTTGGCGGAACAAGAATTTTCGAAAGTGCTTGAAATTTCACCTGATTACAGTTGGGCTTACTATAATATAGCGTGTATTGAGTATAAAAAAGGTAATATTGAAAGTGCCTGCCAAAACCTTGAAAATACAATAAAATATAATCCCAAGGATATTAACGCATATAAAATTTACGCTAAAATTTTATGTAAAACCGGTATGGCAAGTCAGGCGGAAAAAGTTATTTCCGACGCAATTAAAAACTGCGGAGGACAAGGTGATTTGTACTATATTAATGCACAAATAAACAAAATGCTTAATAAAACATTTGAATATAAACAGTGTATGAACAATGCTCTTAAACATCATAATACATTGAGTATTTCGCCAAAACTTATTAAATCAGAAATGGATTTATTTTTAGCATAATTTTTTTTCATGTTAAAATATCGCTGTAAGATTTATCTTAAAGAGGAATTATTTATATGAAAATGTCAAAGTTGTTTGTTCAAACGCAAAGGGAATTTCCTTCCGATGCCGAAGTTATTTCACATAAAATGCTTGCAAGAGCGGGTTATATCCGAAAACTTGCCCCCGGTGTTTATACTTTTTTGCCTTTAATGTGGCGTGTACTTAAAAAAATTGAAAATATCGTAAGGCAGGAAATGGATGCTGCAGGAGCTCAGGAACTTTTAATGCCTTTTGTTCAGCCGAAAGAGTTGTGGGAAGAATCAGGAAGATGGGATGTATACGGCAAAGAATTAATGCGTTTGAAAGACAGACATAACAGAGATATGTGTTTAGGCCCGACGCATGAAGAAATTATTACTTCCGTTGCAAGGGACGGTCTAAAGTCTTATAAACAACTGCCAGTAAATTTGTATCAAATTCAGTCAAAGTTTAGGGATGAAATAAGACCCAGATACGGTCTGCTTCGCGGTCGTGAATTTATTATGAAAGATGCTTACAGTTTTGATGTAGACGAAAAAGGGCTTGATAAAGAATATGAGAATATGGCAAAAGCCTATACAAAGATTTTCAAACGATGCGGGCTTGATACAAAAATGGTTCAATCCGATTCGGGTGCGATTGGCGGAAGTGTATCGCATGAGTTTATGGTTATAACAGACACCGATGCGGGCGAAAATGACGTTTTTTACTGCAATGAATGCGATTATTCGGCAAATTCAAATCATGCCGTTTCAAAACTCCCCGATGCGGTTGTCGACGGAAAAGATTATTTTAAAGAAAAAGCTGTTAAAGATACACCTAACACTTTTTCTATTGAAGATTTATGTAATTTTCTGAAAATTCCTTCAACCATTATTCTTAAAACACTTGTTTATATTGTCGATAAAAAGCCGGTACTTGCTTTAATAAGAGCAGACAAGGCGGTTGAAGAAACTAAACTGATGAATGCCGTTAACGGCAATGATATCAGGATAGCAAGTGCCGCAGAAATCGCGGAAATTATGGAAAATAACGGTTTTAATGCCGTTCCGGGGTTTATCGGTCCGAAAGGTATGAAAAATGTGTCGATTATCGCCGATGAAACCGTGAAAGATATGAAAAACTTTGTCGTCGGGATTAATGAAACCGATAAACACCTTGTCGGTGCAAATCACTCGGATTTGGGAGTCGAATTAAAATACTTTGACATAAGACTTGTCGAACAAGGTGAATTATGCCCGCAGTGCGGTAAACCGTTATTTGTTACCAAAGGTATAGAAGTAGGTAATATATTTAAGTTAGGTACAAAATATTCAAAGCCGATGAATGCTGTTTATCTTGATGAAAACGGGAAAACACATCCTTACATTATGGGTTGTTACGGTATCGGAATTTCAAGAACCGCAGCCGCTGCCGTAGAAGCACATTACGATGATGACGGTATAAAATGGCCTTTGGCTGTTGCACCTTATCATGTTGTTGTAGTACCGGTTAATATTAACGATGAATTGCAAATGAAAACCGCTGTTAATATATACGAGCAACTGCTAAAAGCGGGAGTTGAAGCGGTTTTAGATGACAGGGACGAACGTGCGGGTGTCAAATTTAAAGATGCCGATTTAATAGGCTTCCCGTTCAGAATTACCGCAGGAAAAACTTTGCAGGAAGGTCTGGTGGAATGCAAAGTTCGTGAATCGGGTGAAGTAACAAAAATTACTCCCGAAGATGCTGTTTCTAAAGTAATTGCTGCGGTCAGAAATATTGGTTAATTATTTTCGCTTTTATGGCGGAAAGCAAAATACTTGAATAATACGTAGGTTATAATTGATGCCAGCAAAATTGAAACTATTTGACCTATATAAACATTTTTGCTGATAAATCTTACTATAAACTCCAGTATCAGTGCGTTGAAAATGTAACTGATTACCCATGAGGTGCAGCATTTAAAATATTCTTTAATCCAGTTGCCTTTTGTGCAGAATACAAAAATTTTCTGGTTGGTAAAAGAAAAAAATGAAGATATAATCCATTGCAGAGCAACGCATAACTGGTAATATTCCTGTCCGATGATGTGTATTGCCGCGGCAAAGATTACGTAAGAAAATGCCGCATTGAAACCGCCTACCAATAAAAATCTGATTTTATCGGGCAGTGAACACCATTTGTAATATAAGTTTTTAAGTTCGTTAATATTTATCAATATGCTTTTCCCACCAAAGAATTATGTGTTTTCATTTCTATTTCATCATTTAACGGCGATAATTTTATTTTTTCTCCGTATTTTTTTTCTAAAGCCAATTCTATAAGATAGTCCGCAAAATGCGGGTTTTTGGGCAACAAAGAACCATGAAGATATGTGCCGAATACGTTTTTATATCTTGCACCTTCCGTTTTATCAATTCCGTTGTTGCCGTTTCCTGTGGATATAATCCCGAGAGGTTTAGTTTCTCCGCTCAAATAAGTTAATCCGCTGTGGTTTTCAAAACCTACAAGGGTTTTCAAAGAAAGAAAGTCTATCTTACATGTGACGTTTCCGATAAATCTTTTTTTACCTGCTGTCGTATACGCATCAAGTAAACTTATTCCCTGCAATTTTTCTTTGTCAAAAGGCTGATAATAATGCCCCATAAGCTGATATCCGCCGCAAATCCCCAAAAATACCGAACCTTTATCTCTTTGTGCGGTAAGAAAATCTTTATGTTTATATAATTCCGCGGCAACATCTTCCTGTTGTTTATCCTGTCCGCCGCCTATAAAATATATATCATTGTCGTCAATATTGTCATTAATATTTATCTCTTTATAAATGACATTTATTCCTCTCCATTGACAGCGTTTTTGCAGAGCAATGATATTTCCCATATCGCCGTACAGATTAAGTAATTTCGGGTACAAATGTGCTATTGTGATTTCCAAATCTTTCTCATCCATAAGGTGATTATATCACAAACCGCTTAATGTGATATAATTTCTTTATGGCTAATGATTTTATTACGGATACGCATTCCCACATTAACATGCTTCAGGGGAAAACCGCAAAGCAGGCGATTATTGACGCTTATAAAAACAATGTAAAAATAATAATTGTTCCCTGTGCATATCCTTCGGACTTGGATGAGGTTATGTCGTTAATTCAGAGTTACGAAAACGTATACGGCATGCTGGGCATACATCCTTCCGAAGCAAAAGATTTTAACGATAATATTGCGGAAAAAATTAAAAGTTTGGCAAAAAACGAAAAAGTTGTTGCCATTGGCGAAACAGGTCTGGATTATTATTGGGACAAGAGTTTTGTTGAAATTCAGAAGGATGTTTTTATCAAACACATAAAACTCGCAAACGAATTAAATCTTCCGATAGATATTCACGATAGAGAGGCACACAAAGACACTTTGGACTTGTTAAAGAAGTATAACAGAGGTTCAAATGCCGTTTTACACTGTTATTCGGGAAGTGCGGAATTTGCAAAAGAGTGTTTAAAAGAGGGCTTATACTTTGGTATAGGCGGAGTTTTGACGTTCAAAAACGCGAAAAAGTTAAAAGAAGCGGTTGGAGTCATTCCCATGGACAGGATTATACTGGAAACGGATGCACCTTACTTGACACCCGTTCCGTTCAGAGGAGAGGAAAACGAACCGGCATACTTAAAATACGTCGCTGAAGAACTGGCAAAAATAAAAAATATTTCGGTCGATGAGGTTATCGGGCAGACGACGTCAAATGCCTTAAAAATCTTTAAAATCAGACAGTAATTCTTCCAGAGCCTTTGGACATAAACCTATTATATTTTCCAAACTTCCGCTGTACTCTTTAATATATCCCGCGGGCAATTCTTGAATTCCGTATGCTCCGGCTTTGTCATAGGGTTTATAGTTGTCAATGTAGTAATTTATTTGTTCTTCGGAGAGGTTTTCAAATGTTACATAACTTGTTGTTGAATTTTTTTTATACTCTTTTGTTTCGGAGTTAATAACTGCAATACTTGTGACTACAAAATGTGTTCTGCCGGATAATTTTTTAAGCATATCAACGGCATTATCGTGATTTTCGGGTTTTCCGAGGATTTCGTTATCAACCACAACGACCGTGTCTGCTCCTATAATCAATGATGGCTCATCTAAAAGCTCTATAACGGCTTTTGCTTTATTATATGCAAGATTTTCCACGTAAGCATAAGAAAAAACCGTCGTCGTATGTTCTTCAACGTACGGTGACGGAATAACCCGAAATTCATACTTTGTGGTATTCATTATTTCTGCTCTTCTTGGAGATGAAGATGCAAGTATAATTTTTCCCATTTTTGTTCCTTTTTTTTTTAATATAATATCAAAAAATCAGAACTTGTAAACTTTATTTGCCGTGGGAATTCAGCATATAATCACAATATTTTAGTATTGTGATGTTTTTGTATATCTTGCCGTTCGTGCATTAATCGCATAACAGGCAATATTCAGACGTTGTTTTAACGTCATCATATTTTTGTACATATTTGCGTAATCATTCATGGCGGACATCATTTCTTTCGGATCTACCATAGATTCCATGTTGTCATGATTATCAACTTTTTCTTCCGCGTATTTTTTGACCAACAGCTGGTCAATGTAATCGTCAGCACCTATTGACATAATAGTCTCCCAAATTCAGTTTGATTTCCTGTAGTGTTTGATTTTCCGTTAAAAAATAAATGTGAAAGTATTAAAACTGTTCCAAATATTCCTTATATATATATTAAGTATATCATTCCCTGAAAATTGCTTTTTTAAACACATATTATTAAGAATTGTAAATTTGATTTTTTTTCGGTATAATTAAATGTGAAAAAAAAGGAGTAAATATGAAAGTTTTAATGTTAAACGGAAGTTGTCACAAGGAAGGCTGTACGTATACGGCACTGAATGAAATCAAAAAAGTACTTGAAAGTGAAGGTATAGAAACCGAAATCTTTCAAATAGGTTCTGCACCTTTGCGAGATTGTACTGGCTGTATGGGCTGCAGGAAGCTTGATAATAACAGATGTGTATTTAACGATGATGATGTAAATTTATTTATAGAAAAAGCGGAAAGCAGTGACGGGTTTATTTTTGGTTCACCCGTATATTATGCTCATCCTGACGGTCGGCTTTTGTCATTTATAGATAGGGCGTTTTTTGCCGGCAAGAAGGCATTTGAATACAAACCGGCAGCGGCAATAGTTTCTGCAAGACGTTCGGGAACAACTGCTTCGCTTGATGTTATCGGCAAGCATTTTACGATAAATAATATGCCCGTAGTGTCTTCGAATTATTGGAATATGGTTCATGGGAATACGTCTGATGAGGTTATTCAAGACCGTGAAGGTATTCAAATAATGCAGGTTCTGGGCAGAAATATGGCATGGATTTTAAAATGTATTGAAAGCGGAAAGCAAAACGGAATAGTTCATCCTGAAAATATTGAGAAAATTCATACAAACTTTATAAGATAAATTTTTAAGAATAAATCAATATTCTGTCATTACTATAGTGGAATTCTTCAATAATTCCAAGGATTTTGGCTATAAATTTTTTATAAGCTTCTCTGTCAGCTTCACCTGAGAGGATGATATCGGCTTTTTGTGCCGTGGGGTGAATATGGATTTTAGCTTTATCCGAGGCATTTTTATAAACGCTATCAACCGATTTACCCAGACTTCTTTCTTCTGCCCGTCTGTAAAATCTTTCTTTTTGAGTGGCACGGGAAACATCGACATAAATTTTAAAATCAAAAGCATCAACTATTTTTTCAGTCAAAGTAAACAAACCTTCCGAAATAATAATTTTTGAAGGACAAGCTTTTGTGACGTTATCTTTTCTGACAGCGGTGCCTGACATATCATATCTCGGAAGATATACCGTTTTGCCTTGAAGCAGCAGTTGTATATGTTTCTTCATCAATTCCAATTCAAGAGCTTCGGGAATATCCAAATCGTAATTTTTTGCAAATTCCGCAAAACTTCCGGCTTTTTTAACCATATCCGAGCGGTCGTAATAGTAATCGTCGGTATTTATTCTTGCTATTGCGTCTTGAATATCGTATTTATTTGCAAATTCTTCAATTGTTTGAATTATATCAAATGTAATTGTTGATTTTCCGCTTGCGGTTTCGCCTGCTATACCTATAGAGCATGGACGCATTTTATACCCCGAAATAAACATTGCCAGACGGTGGATGGTATTATCGGAAACCTTTAAAATAAGCGGCTTGGGGGAATATTTTTCTTCTTCAAAAATCTTTTTAAGTCTCTGTTCAATAAGTTGAATGACGACTATATTGTTCTTTTTATTCCCGTTAAAAGATGCATTTTGATAAGATATGTAGCTTTTATTAAGTGTACTTTGCAATTTAAAATCCTTAATGAATGCTTTATTTTAATAAAGCACAAACATGCAAAAATTTGACACCTATGTAAACAAATATTAAACCTGAGAAATTTTATTTATCTTCATCAAGTTCCCGTGTAAGATTATAAAATTCTTCTTCCAATTCTGCTTCTGCCCGTTCACGTTTTTCGTCGGGATTATCTTTATTTTTTTGAGAGTGCCGGTTTTTATTTCGGGAATTTTGTTCTTCGAGGGCTTTTTTTCGGGCGTTTATAACGTCAGCGACATTCATCATGGCAAGCGAATTCAATGTTGCACGCAAAACGGCACTTCTGTCAGTGTATTTTTCGCTGTCATTTCCTTCTTCATCGTCCTCTCTCCTGCCTTGAGCAAAATACTCTCCGCCCTGTCCCATTTTATCATCCTGAGTTCGGGCAGCAGTTCCTGAGATATCGCCGCTTTTAAAATTAAAAGCACCGCCTATTCCGAAAAATCCTGCTGATCTGTTATCGACCATATTTTACCCTCATTGTTTAGGTTTAAATCACTACAATCAACTACGCTAATTTTGTTTATCCTCATAATATGATAGGTGATTGGATGTTATTTTAACTCATCTAAATAAATTATTTTGCTACTATGTTAACAAAATTTTACAAAAAATTGATTTTATGTGATTTTAATTAAAATTGTGGGTATTTATAATATATAACCTTATTGAAAAAAGCAATAATACATGTTATTATACAATGTGGTTAAGGTAATACATAAATTATGGAAGGACATATAATTATGAAAAAAATTAAGGGCTTTACACTCTCGGAATTAATGGTTTCTCTGGCGGTTATAGGTATACTTGTAGCTGTTGTAACTCCTACAATTATGAAAACAAGACCTGATAAAAATAAAATGATGATTAAAAAAGCCTACTATATTACCGAAAATGTTGTAACTTCTTTAATCAATGACACGACTTTATATCCCGATAATACATTTTTTTGCAGCAACGGCGGGTCGGGCGGCACTTGCTACTACGGATTTGATGACGAAAATTCAGCTACTTATGAAGGGACAAATTATTCAGGCAAGACTAAATTCCCAAAATTGTTTGCCGCAAAGTTAAATGTTAAAAACAGAGTCAGCGATTATAAATATGAGACTTCTGACGGTATAAAATGGATATTTGATGAGGCTGACAATAATACTGCCATTAGTAATGGTTGGACTCAAGGTACCGCACCTGCGAACAATTGCAGAATTTTATTAGTTGACGTAAATGGTGATGCAGCCCCCAATGCTCTTCAGGCATCAGATCCGGATGATTTTGACCGTTTTCGTATTGAAATATGTTCAAACGGCAAAATGAAAGTTAAAGATGATGATAGTAAAGCTCAGGGTTATGTAACCATAAATGCTTCTGTTGTCGGTAATGATTAATATTTGATAATTTAATAAAAATAAAGCAGCCGGATAATCGCGTAAATGCAAATTTATGAGGAAAGTCCGTACATCCAAGGACAGATTGCCGGAGAAACTCCGGACGGTGTGAACCGGTGGAAAGTGCCACAGAAATGCAGACTGCCGATGGATTTTTAAATCACAGGCGATGGTGCAACGGTGAGTTAAGAGCTTCACCGGCGGTATTGAGAAGTACCGGCCAGGTAAACCCCAATCGGATGCAAGATAAATCGAAGGTTTTAAAGGTGTCCGCCAACTTCGGAAAAATCGCTAAAGTTTACAAGTAATTGTAATCTCAGACAGATGATTATCTAGAAACAGAATGCGGCTTATGAACTGCTTTATTTTTTTTTACGGGTCTTATTACAAAGACCCGTTTTTTAATTTTCCTACGGTTGAGTGATTAATTTTAATAAAAAAAAGTGTATTATGAATAAAAATTAGGAGAGATTATGGATTATCAAATTTTGATGAATAAGGCAGAGGAATTGTCGAAAAAGGCGTATGCACCATATTCTGAATTTCGTGTGGGGGCATGTATTTTAACTGCCAACGATAAAATTTTTACTGGTTGTAATTTTGAAAATTCAAGTTACGGGCTTTCAATATGTGCCGAACGTAATGCCGCAGGTGCTGCCGTTGCAGGCGGGGAAACAAAATTTAAAGCTATAGCGGTATATTCACCCAATATGGAAAACTGTTATCCTTGCGGTGCCTGCCGTCAGGTTTTGCATGAATTTGAATGTGATGACGGTATTGATATTATTCTGAAAGATAAAAACGGCTTAAATGTACGAAAATTAAAAGAAATTTTCCCTGACGGATTTAGATTATAGTATGTATTTTATAGAACTTATAATAAAAAAATTTTTTAAAAGAAAACGCGGGGAAATTTTTAATTTTCCTGAAAATAATTTTGAAACAACCGAAAATTCGGATGATTGCGAGCATATTTTTATGCCCGTTGACAGCAGCGGTGAGGTTTTGGCTTGTACCAAATGCGGACATGTTATAAAAAAAACGGGGGAAAATAATTTTCTTGACAAAACTTAAAGAAAATGTTAGAATTCGTCTGTAAATGGGAATAATAGAAATAGGTGGTCATGAAATGGCAGATGTAGAGATTAAAAACGGACAAACGGGGGGGGGTAAACCGCTCATACCAAAGGTTTTGGCGATTTTTTGATTTTTTATTAAGCCCCGAAAATTTG
>CANPZB010000037.1 GCA_947588755.1 Candidatus Gastranaerophilales bacterium
ACCCGACAAGGCTCAGATGCTGAAACAAGTTCAGCATGACATGGAGGTCGTTCAGGATGACATGGTGAGAGTTCAGGGTGACATGTGGTGGTTAAGGTGTCTTTTTGGTGCTTTAGCACCCGAAAAGAACTTTTCACTTCTCACATTTCACTTTTCACCTTCCCACTTTTCACGTAAATTCGGTTTCACCTTGGCGGAGGTGTTAATCACCCTCGGAATAATCGGCGTTGTGGCGGCAATGACAATGCCAACATTAATTGCGAAGTACCAAAAGAAAGTTTTTGCAACGAAAGTTAAACAAACTTATGCAATTTTATCCAATGCATTGACTTCTTCCATAGCTGCCAACGGCACACCTGCCGAATGGAGTTACGGTGCAAGCAGTGATGAAGCTTCTCCGGGTTCGGAAGAAGAATTAACATACATTGCTAATACCTATTTTAAACCGTATTTAAAGGTAGCGGAAGATATCGGTTACAAAAATAGAGGTTATCATATAGTATTAAGCAACGGGACAACTTTATCATTTTATACCGACGGCAGTACAACGAATGGCATTTATACTCCTTATATGATTTACATAATCGCAAGTAATAATAAAAATACCCAAGTATCAGGCAGTCCTTCACGTGATTATTCGCGGCATGATATCTTTTTCAGCGTAGGAAATTCCAGCAAATCTTTGGATTTTTTCTGTTGGGGACGTGACAATTTAGGCTGCGGAGGATATTCAAATCGTGAGGATATTATCGACAACACCAAATACGGATGTAATGAAAATATAGCCAGAAATTTAAGATATAACTGTGGAGCATTAATAATGAGTGACGGCTGGGAAATAAAAGACGATTATCCTTGGTAGGTGTTCGAGTATAGTAAAAACAAAAATTTTTCAGCCGTCGCAGAAATCAGTTTGCATAAAGTCACACTAAAGCCGTCAGAGAGTCAAGGGCCGGACTTCGTCCGGTGGGAAATTAAAGACGATTATCCTTGGTAGGTGTTCGAGTATAGTAAAAACAAAAATTTTTCAGCCGTCGCAGAAATCAGTTTGCATAAAGTCACACTAAAGCCGTCAGAGAGTCAAGGGCCGGACTTCGTCCGGTGGGAAATTAAAGACGATTATCCTTGGTAGGTTTTAAATTTATTTTCCGATACAAAAATTATCAAAAATATTGTTGAGGATATCGTCAGTTATTACTTCCCCTGTAATTTCGTCCAAAAACAAAAGAGATGATTTTAAGTCTATGGAAATTAAATCTTGCAGTTCGTGATTTTTAGCGGCATTAAGCACGTTCAAAAGACTTTCGCGGCATTTTTCCAAACAATCCTGTTGACGTTTGTTTGTTATAAATTCAGTGTCGTCAAGTGAATAGGATTTTGTTTTATCAAGAATTTTTTCTTTTAATTCATCCAGCCCTTCGCCTGATTTTACCGACAGATAAAATACCCCTTCCTGCCGTTCTTTTGTGAGGTCTGCTTTTGAAGCTATTTTAATGTGGTTTTTAGATGAAATCATTTTATAAATCTTTTTATCTTCGTCATCCATGCCTTTGGAGGCGTCATACATAAAAAGCACAATATCAGCTTCATTTACCGAATTTTTAGTATATTCGATACCGATTTTTTCGACGGTGTTTATTTCATTTCCCTCTCTAATTCCTGCCGTATCTATCAAAGTAACAGGTATTCCCCAATCAAGAGTTTCTTTTAATACATCCCGTGTTGTGCCTGCAATATCTGTTACTATGGCACGTTGAGTTTGCAAGAGTGCGTTAAAAAGTGATGATTTACCCACATTCGGTTTGCCTGCGACGGCAACATTTATTCCTTGTCTGAAAATATTCGAGGAATTTGCACAATCCAGTATTTTATTTATTTCAAAAATTATTTTTTCCGTTTCTTTTATAAGGTATTCATATTCAGGCTCGGGAACATCTTCGGGAAAGTCTATTCCCGCAATTATTTTTGACAAAAGCTCAAAAATATTTTGTCTTATTTCTTTAATCTTATTCCCGAGTAGTCCCGAAAGATTTTTTAAAGAAATTTTAGCGAAGTTTTTTGTTTTTGAGTGAATTAAATCGGCAACGGCTTCTGCCTGAGACAGGTCAAGTTTTTTATTAAGGAATGCTCTTTTGGTAAATTCACCCCTTTCCGCCATTCTGGCACCGTTTTTCAGAACTGTATCAAGGACATTCCGTACAACATTAATCCCACCGTGGCAGTGGATTTCAATAACATCTTCACCCGTGAAGCTTTTCGGTTTTTTGAAAGGTAAAACAATTACTTCATCAATTTCTTTGCCGTCATCAATAATTTTTCCGAAGTGTATTTTGCCCGCTTCAAGATTATCTTTTGAAAAAATTTTTTTTATTATATTAAAGCTGTTTTCACCGGAAATTCTTATTATGCCGACTCCGCCCGTTCCGAAAGGTGTTGCCGTTGCAGCTATTGTATCAAATTCCTGTATAATATTCATAGGAATATTATACAGGAAAAATATTGTTATTTAAAATTTTTACATAGGAAGGTATGCATTTATTGCGGTTTTGGCAAGTGTATTAAAGTAATCGGCATAAGAATTTCTGCTGTTGGCATAAGAATTATAATTATTACCCGAAGAACTGTTGGCGGAAGCTTGTTTCATAAATCCCGTTGCATTGTTATTAAAGTTATTGTATACACTTTGCAGATAATCAAGATACTGATATCTTTGCATAAGTTCATTGTTTATAAGGTTATCACGCTGAAGAAGAACATCCTGTGCCAGTGCCGCGTATGAATCAGCTCTTTTGTTTTCGATTTTATTCAAGTTATCCATGAATGCCGAGTTGTCGTAATTCCCAAATCTTCTTGCTATGTCTGATTTGAGACTGTCAAGCATAGGGGTATAAGTTTCTTCAATAACTTTTTGACCTTTTTGGGTATATGCGTCAAGCTGTTCATTAAATTTTTTTTGAGTGCCGGCATCAAAAACATTGACGTTCGGCAGATTATCGGCAAAAGATTTTTGTGCAAAATCGTAAGCACGTTTTTCATCATCGTTCATATAGTAGTCAGTGTAAACAGTATTACCTTTTTTGTAAGATTTGGCTTTTGTTTGCCCGTTAATGTTAACGGTTCCGCCTGAATATCCGCTGGTTTTTCCCATAATTTATCCTTTCTGATTTTTCAAATAATCAGAACAGGGGCATAAATGTTATAAATTAAAAAGCGTTGACAAGTTTATTATACATACTTTATGATAATTTGTAAAGCAATTTTTTTTAAGTATAATATTTTTATGAGCGAGATTAGTTTGGAAAGTATTAATAAATTTATAAATGATAAGAGTTTTGAGAAGGCAAAAGAACAGCTTATCGCGATTTTGAAAAAGGATGAAAAAAATATTGAAGCATTAAAACTTCTCGGATTATGCCATGTTAATCTTAATGAATTTAAGGAAGGAAAAAGTGTTTTCGAAACCGTGGTAAAATACAAAGATGATGCAGCAAGCTGGTTCTATCTTGCAAACTGTTATGATAACTTGCAGGATTTTATTCATGCAATACCGGCTTATTGGGAAGTAATAAGAATGAGAAGCGGTTTTATTGATGCTTATAAAAATCTCGCCGTTGTTTACGTAAAAAATAAAGAACCGCAAAAGGCTGTTGAAGTTTGCGATAAAGCTATTGAAGCGGATGATAAAGATTATACTCTGTATTATATCGCCGGAACCGCCTATATGTCTATGAAAAAGTTTGAAGAAAGCGTTTCTTATCTTGAGAAAGCAATTAAACTTAAACCTGAACATGCTCAGCTTTATAACAATCTGGGTACTTCTTACGTTACTATCGGTAATTTGGAAAAAGCACAGGAAAATTTTTTGAAAGCAAGCGAACTCGACCCTGATAATTCCGTAACTTACTTTAATATAGCTTCAATTTTACAGATGCGGAATAATCATGAAGAAGCTTGCAAGTATTTTGAAAAAGCTTATACACTTGAGCCTCAGGACAGTTACATCACCGCACTTGCACTTTCTGAAGTTAAAGCTAAAAAATACGATAAAGCCATCGGTCATTATAAACTGTTAATTTCACATCATCCCGAAAAGCCGAATTATCAATATAATTTGGCGTGCTGTTATGAAATGACGGGAGAATATAATTATGCAATAGGTATTCTTGCCCATCTTGTCTTGTTGAACCCGAAATCGCTTACGATGTCGCACAAACTGGCAAATCTTTATCTGAAAATAAATCAGCCCGTAAATGCAAAAGAAATATATGAAAAAATTCTGCATACAGGTAATGTATCTTTTGATATTTATTATGAATATGCTCACGTTTGTGCCGGAGTCGGAGATATGGATAAAGCCGAAAAAATACTTAAAAAAGTTGTGGAGCTTAATCCCGATTATGCGGCGGCACACAAAGATTTGGGTGTCTTGTATCTCAGAAAAAGACTTTTTGATTATGCGGAAGATGAGTTTCAAAAAGCGATTAAGATTTCACCTGATGATTTTTCAATACTTTTTGAGTACGCAAATTATCTTCACTCAACTACCGATTTTAAAAAAGCTGACGAATACTACTTAAAAGCTCTGGAAATATGTCCCGAAGATGTTGATGCATTGGGATTTTGTGCATTAAATAAAATGCATCTCAATGATTTTGATAATGCATGGGATTATGCCGAAAAAGCTTTGAAAAAGTCACCGGATGCGGGATTTTTGCTTTACATCGCGGGTAAAATCAAGTTTTTATGCAAAGATTATGAAGATGCTAAATATTATCTTGTAAAATCCTACGAAAAAGACAAAGCACATGATACGGAAAATCTTCTCGGTTTATGTTACTTTGAATTGGGCGATTACAATCAGGCTAATTCAATTTTTGAAAACATGCTTTCGGAAAATCCTCTTAACGTAAATCTTTTGCTTAACAGTGCAAAATGTTATGAGAAGATGAATAATTTCGATAAAGCATTGGAATTGTGCAACAGAATAACGGACGCATTCCCCGAATGTGAAGAAGCACAAGAGATGATAAGAAGTTTGAGTTAATAATGCACAAAAAACCGGCCAACGATGACAGCCGGTTCTTTGTTAAAATTCTTTTGGATCCCTAATCTTTTTCTTTATTTTAACGAAAGGTCAGATGACTATATGAGTCCGAGGACTTTTTTGTACCAAGAAAAAGTTTCAAGTTCCAAACCGTTGAATGTTGTTTTCATGCATTGGTTTTTCAAATAATTTTCAAATTCATCGTTGAATTTAGACTTTGATGTTTTTGTTTTGGTTGTTTCAGATGTTAATACTGCCATAGACCTTCTCCTTTTTGATTTTCGTTATAATATATTATAATGTAAATTAGCGATCCTTTTTAATTCTATTATTATAACGCTTTTTAAATTAGCCCGCACTATACTTAAGAATTAGTTCTCAAAATTTTCAAGCTATAGTTAATTGTCGGGTATGTAAATTTTTATTAAGACTTCATGTTTTTATAAAAAAAAGATATATATAACAGAATTATTTGTTTTATAATCATACTATGATATTAATCGGTGAAAATATTCATATAATTTCCAAATCGGTACGTTCCGCACTTATTGAGCGTAATGAAGCATTTATTAAAAATCTTATTGATATACAAAAAAATACTGATTACGTTGATTTGAATGTCGGGCCTGCAAAATCTTTGGGTGACGATATTTTACCCTGGTTGGTTAATCTGGTTCAAACAAATTCAAATTTAAAGATTTCTCTTGATACCACAAATAAAGGGCTTATGAAAAGCGGACTTGAAAGCTGCAATGATAAAGAAAACACTTTTATTAACAGTACTTCGGGAGATATTGACAGACTTGACTCAATGACGGATTTGGCTTCAATGTACGGGAGTAATCTTATTGCATTAACCTTGTCGTCCGAGACGGGAATTCCCAAAACTGCCGACGGACGGCTTGAAATAGCGTTTAATATATATGAAAAATGTTTGGAAAAAGGTATTGACTCCTCAAAAATATTTTTTGACCCCTTAACATTGCCTGTTTGCGTTGAGCAAGGGCAGGCTTATGAAGCAATAAATACTATTAAGATGGTTAAAGAAAGTTTTGACCCGCCGGTTAAAACTCTTGTGGGGCTATCCAATATTTCAAACGGTTGTCCCGCCGAATTAAGACCTTTGATAAATAAGGTTTTTGGTGTTTTGGCTTACGGTGCGGGTCTTGATGCCGCTATTATTGACGCAAAAGATGAAGAACTTATCAGAATATTTAAAATGCTTGATAGCAATTCTCCAAAATCTGAGGTTGATGAGTTGTATATTTCTCTTGGCAATATGATTAAAAATTTTGGTGAAATAGAGGATGTTTCATTTGATTTATCCTCGGAAACGCAGCAAAAAATTATCAAATGTGCTTACGTTCTCCTTAATAAAAAAATATATTCTCACAGCTTTACACAAATATAATTATTTGCTAATATATTATTGAGGAAATTATCAGAAAATATAAAAGACTTGGCGGCATTTTTTGAAATACATGATGAGAAATAATTTAAGAAAATATTTGGTTATATCGGCATTTTTAGCTTTTATACCCGCAGCATGCAGTGTTGAGGCAAAGCTTACTCCCGAGGCAAATGCGTTGTATCAGCAGGCATGTACCGCGGAATATCATCAGGATTACAAAACAGCGGCGGAAAAATTGAATGCTGCCGTTGAAATTGCAGGTGATGACTCAATGCTTTTGACTAAATTGGCAGGTGTTTACAGTGAAATGAATGAATATGACAAAGCACTGGAAATATATTCAAAAGTTATCGCCTTACGTCCGAATGATGCATTTGTTTATATAAGTATAGGCAGTATTTACGAAAATCAGGGAAAATACAGTGAAGCATTGCAGGCTTATAATAAAGCCATGGAGATTTTCCCCGATTATAAGTATAATTATCTGAATATTGCAAATGCACGTTATCAGCTTCATGATTATAAATCCGCCATAGAAAATTATGAAAAATTTTTGGCGATATATACTCAGCACAGAGAAGCAAGAGAAAGTCTGGCAAACGCTTTGCTGGTTGACGGAAATTTTGACAAAGCCGTGGGGCAGTATGACATGATTTATAATTCAAATCCTGCGGGTTTTAAGGATTTCGGGAATTACGGACTGGCTCTTTATGAAACGAAGGATTACGACAAAGCTGCACAAATGCTTGAAAAAGCAATAGAATTAAATCCCGAAAATACGGCAGCACATGTTTCTCTTGCACTTGCATATCAAAATCTCAATAAAGACGAAGCGGCACTTGCACAATACGAAGTTATTTTTAAACAGGAGCCCGATTTGTATTCTTTAAGATTTGATTATGCTAATTTACTTGCCGACGTTGATAACAACACAAAGGCACTGGAAAATTATAAATTATATCTTGAGCATTATCCGAAAGATGCCCGTGCTTACAAAAATGCCGGTATTGTTTATAAAAAACTGGAAAATACGGATGAGGCGATAGCAAATTTCGAAAAAGCACTCTCACTTCAAGGTGATACTAAAGATGTTGAATTGAAAGAAGATTTAGCGAAATGTTATCATGTGAAACAGGATTATGCTAACGCTCTTAAATATTACGACGAAGTTCTTCTTGCAAAACCTGATGACTACGACGTGAAAATGAATAAAGCAATTGTTTTGCATGCCATGAAGCGTTACAATGAAGCAATAGCACTTTATACCGATTTATTGAAGGTTAAAAATAACGGTACCGTAAAGGAAAATTTATCTTTAGCGTTAATTTCGGAAGGGTATAACAACTTAAATTCCAAAAATTATTCTTTGGCAATAGAGGATTTTGAAAAAGCTGTTGAGAACGGTGCAATAAACGGTGATGCTTATTACGGGCTTGCAAAAGCGTACAGAGGTGCCAATATAAATGATAAAGCAACGGAATATTATGAAAAAGCCATTGCAATGGCACCGGACAAGCCGGAATACAGCAGTGAATTTGCGGAATTTATTTCATCTTCTTACAAAGCGGATGTTAATGTGAATAACAAGACTAATGTTTCTGATGTTACGCTTTCCATGGACAGTGTTCAGGCATTGAATGAAGAAAATTTACGTTTAAACAGCAGTTTAATTCTTCAGGGAGATGAAAATTTTAAAAATAAAAATTATGATGCCGCAATAAAAGATTATCAGGAAGCATTAAAAATTAATCCGGGCGATGAGGTTACACTCCTAAAAATCGGTAACATATATAAAATAAAAAATGACAGCACGTCCGCAACAGACTTTTATAAAAAAGCAATCGTTGTAAATCCCGATTACACTGACAGCTGGTATAATTTAGGACTTGTATATTACGAAAATAATAATCTTTCGGGTGCAAAAGAATGTTTTTACCGCGTAATTTCTTTTAATCCCGAATATGCAAATGCATACTGTGCTTTGGCGGCCGCTTACGAGCAGGAAGGCAATAAAACGGAAGCCGTTAAAAATTACCGAATATACATGATGAACTGTAAAGATGAAACCGTTGCCAAAAACATATCCGAAAAAATAAAAGAACTGGATAAATAACCTTATGAAAAAAGTTTTTTTGCCCGTATTATTTGTTTTCATTTCCGTTTTACTTTGCGGTTGCAGCGAAAAATCAGGAATATTATTCAATAATAACCCGATTACGGCAGAAAATGTGCTTGATAATTCAACAACTTTTGTTGCGGGACAAAGAATTTATTATCTTATTTATTTGCCTCAAAAAGTCAGGTCAAGGTATTTATATATTCAGGTGGTGAAAAAAGACAACGACTATGGCAGATTAGGGTATAATCTTTTCATGACCAAGGATGTAAGATTAAAAGACGAAGAAGTTAATTATTTTACGGATTACATTGTAATTAACCAAAAGGGTTATTATATAATGCAGGTTTATTCAAAAGATAATCCTACAAAAAAGCTTACGGCTGCACAATTTTACGTAACTTTACCATAATGTTTCACTTTTCAAATATAATGTTAAGTGTTGTTACAACAATTTAATAATCGTTTGTTTTTTTTCTATTAATAAAATAAAATATTGTTGGGGAAATTTTTGAGGATAATTATATGTTAAATCAAGATATTGAAGAAAAAACCTTATCACCGCAAGAAGTAAGAAAAATTTTAAAAACCGACAACAAAGAAATAGTCGAACTTTGCAGGCATGCTTCAATTATGCCGAAGAAAAACAGTAAAGGTCAAACATATTTTTCTTACGATGAGGTTAAGAATTTGCGGAAAATTCAGGCTCAGAAACACAAAATTCTCACTCCTGCAATTGCGGCTAAACAGCCTTCCGCTGTCATGAATATTCTTAATTCTTTAAAGACAATGGAAACAACTCTAACAGACAAATTATCTCAAGTTATTGATGAAAAACTTGAAGGCATGGATGAGGTTGTTGTTGAACTTATTCGTTGTAAAACAGATAATGAAACATTAAGACAAAAAATTGTTGAACTTAACAAAGAAATTTATCAGTTAAAAAATGATTTGAGTTCATACAAATCAGTAGGTTTGGGTTTTTATAAGAAAAAAGAAAAACAAATCTGGTAATTTCGGATTTTTGCAAAATAATAAGGATAATATAATTAAATGACGACTACGAAAGAAAAAGAGGCAGAAACGTCGGTTGTTTCCGATGAGAGAGCAAAGGCTCTGAAGCTTGCCATTGAAAAAATAGAAAAAGATTTTGGTAAAGGCTCCATAATGAAGCTGGGTGATAAAGCTTCGGTAAACGTAGAAGCAATTCCGACAGGGGCTTTGTCTTTAGATGTGGCATTGGGAATTGGCGGTGTACCGCGGGGTCGTATTATAGAAATATACGGGCCTGAAAGTTCAGGCAAAACCACTCTTGCACAACATATCGTTGCAGAGTGCCAAAAAAGGGGCGGTATAGCTGCTTTTGTTGATGCAGAACATGCACTTGACCCCGAATATGCAAGAAATTTGGGCGTAAAGGTAGATGATTTACTCATATCTCAGCCTGATACCGGTGAACAGGCACTTGATATTACCGAAGAATTGGTGCGTTCGGGTGCTGTTGATGTTGTGGTTGTTGACTCTGTGGCAGCTCTTGTTCCTAAAGCCGAAATAGAAGGTTCTATGGAGGATCAACAAATGGGCTTGCAGGCTCGTTTGATGAGTAAGGCTTTGAGAAAATTGACCGGTGTTATAGGTAAAACAAATACTACGGTTATTTTTATTAACCAACTTCGTATGAAAATCGGTGTTATGTACGGTAATCCCGAAACCACAACAGGCGGTAATGCTCTTAAATACTATGCTTCCGTTCGTATGGAGATTAAGCGTACGGAAGGACTTAAAGGTGAAGACGGCGATGTGGGCAACCATGTAAGAGTCAGAGTTTTGAAAAATAAAGTTGCTCCGCCTTTCAGAACTGCTGAATTTGATATAATTTTCGGAAAAGGTATTTGTAAAATCGGTAACATTTTAGATGTTGCGGTTAATCTTGATATTGTTAAAAAATCAGGCTCCTGGTTTAGCTTTAATGATGAAAAGCTTGGTCAGGGCAGAGACAAGGCAAAAGAATTTCTTGCCGAAAATCCCAATATATTAAATGAGGTTGAAACTCTTGTAAGAGAAAAGCTTGCTCAACAATAGTTAAGAATTGTTAAGATAAACTTATTATGCTAAAAACTTGAATATATAAGGGTTTCAGGCAGAAATAAATGTTTTTCCCACTTTTTAACATGGCAATAAAAATCATGTCCGTTTTTATTATAAAAGAAAGTATGTACAATTAAATTTCGGAGGCAGTCGAATGCGAATAAATGCAATAAATTCCATTAATTTTGAAAGTTCAAAAAGAAACCGCAATGTTAAACGGGAGCAAATTAAATCCGAATTATCAAATTCTTATGATGAAACTGATTTGAATATGCAGCCCGGTGCACAAAATCATATAAAAATTGATAAAAATTTGAGAAAATACTACAATAATCCCGAAGGTAATTTTCAATTTAAACATGAGTCTCCCATCAAAAAAGGCTTACGTAATGCCGCAGCAACAGCGATGATTGCAGGAGGCGGTTTGGGAACCATGGCAGTTCTGCCGAGTTGTCATGATTCTGACGTTGATATTTTAATGCAAAATCAACATACCGATAATATTTATTTAGATTATTATCCTTTCAACCCTAAAAAAGATACGATTTATATTACAAGACCGGATACTATATACACGGAAAAATATGATACTATTACAAATAATGTAATTGATACATTGTATTTAGACAGGTTGGATACCATATTTATCCCTAAAAATTTAAACCCGCCGGCAGGGGATTCAATCCGTAACCACCTTGATTCTTTGGATACAGATATAGATGGTGACGGCAATATTCCATTGGCGATATTATTGTATGATGAATATAATCAAACTGCCCACAAGTTATTATTGGATGCTGACGCAACTTCTAACAGTCAAATTGTAATGGTTGATGAAAGACGTGATTATTCTGATACGGATTCTGAAAATCCTGACCCGCAGGTTTCTTATGTAAGAGTAAGATTTTCGGTATCACCGGAATCAGGTTCTGAAGGATTGTACGTTCAATATGACAAGTTACGTCCCGGAGTAGACCCGAATAAAGGTCACTTTGAAGAAATAGAATGGATTCCCAAAGGCAGTGCTTTACAAACATTAAATGGCAACAAAGTTACTATCAAAACTTTTGATGAAAACGATCAACTGATAAAATACGGTGAATATTTAAAAGGCGATAAAAAATCTTCATTATATTTTGATATGCTTCTCGGTAATACAGATCCTGTTGAAACTTTAAGACGCAGATATACACAAGTTTCTTCACAATGGGTATCGGCAAAAGAAGAAGATAACTACGATAATTTTGTAGTCAGACGGGAAGCTCCCATTGAAGAATAAATTTATATATAAATTAATAAACAGAAACCCTCTTGGAAAAAGAGGGTTTTTAGTATAATATAATTTTACAATGAAAACATTAGCACAGTTTATACAAAAAAAGCGAAATGAATTGGGTTTGTCGGCAAAAGGTCTGGCAATGCAATGTAATATTCCGTTGTCTGTAATTGAAGATATAGAAGCGGGAAAAGATTTATTTATGTCGGTAACGACGAGACAATCGCTGTCTAAGGTCTTACGCTGTAACCCACAGGAAATAAAGGAACTTGAAAAAGATTATACAATAAATTCCGTATCGGAAGAAGTTATAGAAAGTTTGAAAGAACTAATACTCAATGGTTCCGGCGGTTTGAAATGCCCGCAATGCGGAGCAGCATTGGTAACAAGAATACAGAAGCTTTATGATTTGGAAGATAATTTAATGCTCCGTCCGAAAGCACATTGTACAAAATGTTCTTTTCAGATACACTCTTGAAAAATAAAAAAAATGTTTTATAATACATAATACGACAAGTACATTGAAAAACTTCATGGGGACGTTTTGGATTTGACAGGATGTTCGGTGAAAATAGATTGCGAGTGCGGGAGCTGTTCCCGCTTATCAACGAGCAAAACAAATTAAATGCTGACAATGTAATTAAAGCAGACTTCTCCAGAGTACAAGCTTTGGCAGCGTAGTCGCTACAGCTGCTTATAAATCCCAGCTTGCCGGATTTATAAGCCCATTATGCAAGCTGCAGTATGCTCATGCAGGATAAGCATATTAAGACAAATCTTGCAGGGTTTAGTGTTTCCCTTAAATAAAACCTTTGACTGACTTTTTCAGGTTTTGATTTTCCCTCAGTCAGTTGAGCGAATTAAAATCTACACTCGTAGAGGTTTATTTTAATCCATTTTGGACAGGGGTTCGACTCCCCTCGTCTCCACCAAAATATAAGACATAAAGTATTATGTCTTACATTTTGGTCTGATGAGATTGGCGGAGAAGCATCATAAATGTGGTTTTAGTCCTACTACTGATATTAAAAAAGACCCCTATCGGAGTCTTTTTTAATCTGGGCCGCAGTGGACTCGAACCACCGACCTCACCCTTATCAGGGGTGCGCTCTAACCACCTGAGCTAGCAGCCCTTATATTTCTATTCTATTGTAAAAATTGTTTTTTGTAAACCTTACGGGCTGTGATCCTTATCAGGTCTTTAACAAAATAACATTAAATTATTTTGTTTAACACGGTTCTTCACCGCATGAACCAACTATATCTTGTACTACCTGCTTTCTCCGGAAGGATTAAGCATTCTGCGGGGAAAGGGGCTTTTACAAGACTAGCTTGCACTCGCATGTTCTAATGTATAATAAACATTTTTAAAAATCAATATGTGATTTACGGAATATTTTTTAACAAATCATTGATATCTAATGATAAAACTCTCGCTATGTCTAAAATTATATATATTGAAGGAGTTTGTTTCCCCCTTTCTATTAATCCGAGTGCACTGTTACTGATATTTATATACTCAGCAAGCTGTGCCTGAGTTAAACGCTTGCGGTTACGCTCAGCTTTTATATTTGATGCAAGAACCATATTCCTTTTATTCTTCATAACAAAATTATGATGTCTTGACATATAGTTTTCAAGGGAGTAAACTAAATTAAAAACGTAGTATACTATGTTTTTTAATAAGAAAGCTGTAAGTAAATATATGGCAGTAATTTATGCTCTAGCACTTATACAAAACTTACAGATTGTGAAAACTGCCTGAATTGTCCTTTTAATAAAAAGGACTTTTTTTTATTACGAAAAGTTAAAAAAATTAAAGTTTTTGAAATTTCGTGCCGTTAATATTGTTAATATAAATAGAATAAACAAGGATTACTCATGAGCATTGTTATTGATACCGATTTATCATATCTGGTAAGCAGACTCTGTATTAGCGAAACGAAGTTACAAGAGCAATACAGTGATATGACTGCTGAGGAGATTATTAAAGCGGAAGCTTCTCAGGGAAATCAGGCTGCAATTGAACTTGCTAAAGAAATTCTTAACAATACAACATTGATTATTGAACTTTTTAAACTTGCTGATGCAAACAACAAGTATTTAATTCTGTATTCCATGCCTGAATCTGAGTTATATGCGTTTTTGCCCCAAATGGAAAAAAGCGACTTAAATTACGGGCTTAATTTTTTTACAATGGATAAGCTTCTTAAATTTTTGGAGGATTTACCGCCTGAACAACTTGTTAAAACTGTATTTGAAATGTTTTCAAAAGACGAAATTGTCAGCCTTATGCCAAATGACCAACTGGACAAATTTTTAACAAGTACTGATATGGATAAAGACAAAGTTCTTAAACATTTGCAGTCTATTCCTGCGGAATATTTGGTTCAAATGCTTGAAACGGTTACGGGAGAACAAGTTCAAGAGGAACTTAATGCCTATGATTTAACGAAAAAAATTGCACAGTTAGGACCGCTTCAATATAAAGATGCTTTATTAAGCATGGAAACTACGCAAAAACAGCAGTTGGTTCTCGCTTTAGGCAAAGAATACGATGAATATTTTCAATTATTCGATGCTCATGCTTATACTTCAATAATTAACAGAGAGAAACAAAAACCGGATTTAGTCAGGGCCATGAATGTTATTGAACCTGAATTTATAATTAAAATGCTTGAAGAACTTCCCAAAGACCTGCTTTCTTATGTTATTACTCAAATTGACACCGAGCAATTTGCCGAAATTATGATGAGTGAACATCCCGAAGTACTTGCGGAAATTATACTCAAGTAATTTTTAAATAAAGATACCAAATTTACGGGAAAATATTATTTAACGGTTAAATCGTCATGCAATATTTCTAATACCAACTCCAAAGCTTTTTCGCTAAACATAAATTTCATGTTTTTTCGATTTAATAAGGGATTTAAAAAATATTCTTTAACCTTGACGGAGTCTTTAAAAGCTGCTGATATATAAACCATTCCTGCGGGTTTGCCTTCATCGGTTGTCGGGCCTGCAATGCCTGTTGTACAAAGTGCAATATCGCAGCCTGTAATATTATGAAGTCCTTTTGCCATTTCATAGGCACATTTTTCACTTACAGCACCGTAATTTAACAAAGTCCCATGATTAACATGAAGGATTTTTTCTTTCGCTTCGTAAGAATAAGTAACATAATTTTCTTTTATGTAGGCGGAACTGCCTGCAACGTCAGTCAGTCTTGAACTTAAAAGCCCGCCGGTACATGATTCGGCAGTGCTGACGGTAAGATTTTTCTCAATCAGTATTTTGCCCAATTTTAGATGTGTCTTGGATGTAAGACGTTTTATGAAATAAATTAAATTTATAAAAAATTTTTTCATAAGTTAATTTTATTATAAGTATTCTTAACATGCAATTTATGTTTTTATTTTGTTGTGTAATAATATTGACATGCCAATAAAAGAAAAAACATATACGGGAAAAGAAGGAAATTTACTTCCGCAAAATATAGAAGCGGAAGAAGCAGTACTGGGTGCAATTTTAGTTAATCAGCAGGTTATTACTAAAGTTGTTGAAGTTTTAAAGCCGGAAAGCTTTTATAAACCTGCTCACAGATTTGTTTATGAAGCCATGCTGCAATTATTTAATTCAAATGAAAATATAGATATTGTATCCGTTTCGGATGTTCTTAATTACAATTCCAAGCTTGAAACAATAGGCGGCAGGGCATTTATAAACGATTTAAGTTATAAAACCATTACCACTTCGAATGTTGAATATTATGCCAAGATAGTTCAGGAAAAAGCGATTAAACGGGCTTTAATCAATGCGGGTTCAGAGATAGTCTCTCTCGGATATGATATAAATCCGACCGACCAATCTCTTGACAGTGCCGAAAAACTTATATTTGATATTGCCTCGAAAAAAGCTGCCTCCGACCTTGTCCATGTAAAAGACCTTGTATTGAACACTTATGAAAAAATAGAATACAGGTATGAACATAAAGGTGAATTGGCAGGTATACCAACTGATTTTTATGATTTAGATGCGTTGCTTAACGGTTTTCAGCGTTCGGATTTAATAATTCTGGCTGCACGTCCCGCTATGGGGAAAACGGCTTTTGCATTAAATATTGCACAGAATGTTGCTTTGAAAGCTAAAGTTCCCGTAGCAATATTCTCGCTTGAAATGTCAAAAGACCAGTTAATGCAGCGTATGTTATGCTCGGAAGCGGAAGTTGATGCCCAGAGAATGAAAACCGGTAACATGCAAGGAAAAGATTTTGATAAGCTTGCGGATGCGATGAATAAGCTTTCACAAGCTCCCATTTACATAGATGATACGTCAGGAAGTACAATTACCGATATCCGTGCAAAGTGCAGAAGATTAAAGATGAACGAAAAAGATTTGGGACTTGTAATGATTGACTATTTGCAATTAATGGAAAGTTCAAGCAGAGAGGACAGAATGCAGCAGATTTCGGCGATTTCAAGAGGGCTGAAAATTCTGGCTAAGGAATTGGATGTTCCGGTTTTGGCACTGTCCCAGCTTTCACGTGCTGTTGAATCAAGAACGGATAAACGCCCGATGCTTTCTGATTTGAGAGAATCAGGTTCTATTGAACAGGATGCCGACATTGTAATGTTCATATACAGAGATGAATATTACCGAAAAAGTGAAGAAGGCGAAGAAGAAATTCAATCAAAAGCGGCTGCTAAAGGCGAATCGGAAATTATTGTAGCAAAACACAGAAATGGTGCGATAGGCAATATCAAGCTTAATTTCCAGAAAAATATTACAAAATTCAAAAATCCGATTAAAACTGACGAGTTTTAAAAAAAAATTATATTTTATTTTGGGAGAAATATGAAAACACTTAAATCAATGAGATTACACATAGGGATTTTCGGAAAAACGAATGTCGGAAAATCTTCTTTTTTAAATCGAATAACAAATCAAAATATTTCTATAGTTTCCGAAGTTGCGGGAACAACAACCGATGTGGTCGAAAAGTCTATGGAACTTCTTCCGATAGGTCCTGTAACATTTTTGGACACAGCGGGGCTGGACGACAAAACGGAACTTTCACAAAAAAGAATTGAAAAAACATTAAAAATAATTAATCGAATTGATTTGGCGGTTATAGTATGCGACACAAGAGGTTTGGACGATTACGAACACGATTTGATAAAAAAATTAGACGAGTTAAAAATACCTTATATCATTGTTGTCAACAAATGCGATACGGGTAAACCTGCTAATATAATCGAAAATGCAATGTATACTTCCGTAAAAACCGATAAAGACCTGATTTTTAAGTTTAAAGATGCGATAGTAAAAATCCTGCCTGATGATTACGTAAACCCGCCAAAAATTGCAGGAGATTTGGTACCGCCGAAAAATACGGTAATACTTGTTATTCCTATTGACAAAGAAGCACCTAAGGGACGTATTATTCTTCCGCAAGTGCAAACTTTGAGAGATTTACTGGACAGTGACTGTATTGTTTGCTCGGTTAAAGAAAGTGAATTAAAAGATGCAATAAATAACCTGAAAACCCCGCCGGCGTTAGTGATAACCGACTCACAAGCTTTTAAAAAAGTTAATGAAATCGTCCCCGAAAATATTTCGTTAACTTCATTTTCGATACTTTTTGCAAGATTAAAAGGTGATTTGGATGAATTTGTCAAGGGTGCAAACTCAATAGAAAACCTTCAAGACGGCGACAGAGTTTTAATTCTTGAAAGCTGTACACATCATGCAATAGAAGATGATATCGGCAGAGTTAAAATTCCCGCACTTTTAAAACAAAAAACCGGTAAAAATCTTGTTATAGAGAACTATTCGGGACATGATTTCCCTGAGATTAAAGGTTATAAATTAATTATTCATTGCGGTGCATGTATGACAAACAGACGGGAAATACTGTCACGCATAATTATTGCCAATGAAAACAATGTCCCGATAACAAATTACGGTATTGTAATATCTTACTGTCTGGGAATTTTACCGCGTGCGGTAAATATTTTTGGACATTAGATTTTGCTCGTCTGCTATATTTTATAAGTTCTATTTGTCGTTCAAAAGATAGTAAGCGGAACATCCGCAGCCATTGTCTGCTGCCTGACATGTACCGTCACCTGTTGTTCTGGCATGTCGTGAACTGTTTACACAGCCGTAACCTGATGTACTTCCGTCAGCAGGTAAAATTTTATATTGACTGTAGTCAGCATTAGCTACAAAAATATC
>CANPZB010000038.1 GCA_947588755.1 Candidatus Gastranaerophilales bacterium
CCAAATCTTAAAAATGATTGTTATAATGCCGCAGGTTGGGGATGTACCGAATGGGTTGTCTATAACGGAAATATGGATTACCTGCATTGTCCCGAAAAATTGGGATGGGATAAACAGTACAGTTGTAAAAAATAATTTTTATTATATTTCCTTATCCCTTATGCGGCAATTAGTGTTTTTTATGTCCCGCAAATGCTTGAATACCCAAATATTTTGCGGCTGATCCTAATCTTTGTTCAATTCGGATAAGCTGGTTATATTTAGCCATTCTGTCGGAACGTGATGCGGAACCCGTTTTAATTTGTCCGCAATTTGTTGCAACGGCAAGGTCTGCAATAAATGTATCCTCTGTTTCACCCGAACGGTGCGATACTATAGAGGTATAACCTGCCGCATGTGCCATGGAAATAGCGTTTAACGTTTCAGTCAAAGTACCGATTTGATTAACTTTTATCAAAATTGAGTTTGCAACACCTCTTTTGATACCTTCGGCAAGACGTCTGGTATTTGTTACAAACAAATCATCTCCCACAAGCTGACAACTGTCGGAAAGTTTGTTCGTAAGCATTGCCCAGCCTTCCCAGTCTTGTTCTGCCATGCCGTCCTCTATAGAAATTATTGGATATTTTTCTTTCCATGATGCAAGAAATTCAACCATTTCTTCCGAAGTCAAAGATTTGTTTTCACTTTCAAGTTTATAAAATCCGTCCTCATAGAATTCCGACGATGCAACATCCAGACAAATTTTAATCTGGTCTGTGTTATAGCCCGCTTTGTTTATGGCTTCAAGGATTACTTCAATACCTTCTTCGTTGGATTTTAGATTGGGAGCAAAACCGCCTTCATCTCCGACGGAAGTTGCAAGTCCTTTGGAATTTAATACGGATTTTAAAGCATGAAAAGTTTCCGCACCCATTTGTATTGCGTGCTGGAAGTTTTCCGCTCCGACGGGTGCTATCATAAATTCCTGAAAATCAATGTTATTATCGGCATGAGCACCGCCGTTTATAATATTCATCATGGGTACGGGAAGCGTAAGAGCGTTAATTCCGCCTAAATATCTGTATAAAGACATTCCGTAAGCCAATGATGCAGCTTTTGCACAGGCAAGAGAAACTCCCAAAATTGCATTAGCTCCGAGTTTGGATTTATTTTCGGTGCCGTCCATGTCTATCATAAAAGTATCAATATCTCTTTGATGAGAAGCTTTTTCACCGACTAATTCGGGTGCTATTATGTTATTGACATTATTTACGGCTTTTATTACACTTTTTCCGTTGTAATAATGCTTGTCACCGTCTCTTAACTCAAGTGCTTCATAAATCCCCGTTGAAGCACCCGAAGGTACGGCAGCACGTCCCACAATGCCGTTTGTTAATTTTACATCCACTTCTATTGTCGGATTTCCGCGTGAATCAAGTATTTGTCTTGCGTAAATATCTTCTATGTAAGTTGACATGTTTTTCTCCTTACCGTAATTAAAATAAAATTATACAGTGATTTTGTCATAAAATTCTTATCTTTGCAAGTGACTGACTATATAATTTTATAAAAAATATATAATATTTTTTAATATTAAAATTGTAACAATTTTTTTTAAATATGAAAAATGTATTTCAAATATTTTTTTATAAATTTAGACTGATATGAATAAAATAGAACCGTTACAACAAAATTTTATATTTAAAGTTAACCCCGTCAATTTATTTGAAAACAGGCAAAAAACCAATTCACAAAATAAATATGAAGCGGGCATGTTTCCTTTTTTGTCTGAAGGGAATTACAATCTAAACCATCCTAAAGCAGGCGGAAATAATGTTCTTGCAAATAACTTGGATTTTCTTGCTTAATATTTCTTAATATAAAGGCAATTTTTCCGCTTAAAAATACTTTATAAATATATGGGAAAATATTGGGGATAAATTATGTTTGTCAGTAAGATATTAGGAACAAGTTCACCATATATAACAAACAATTGGCACAATAATATCAAGCCGTCTTTTGTGCGGGATGCCGTTTCTTCCAATAAATATAATCTTTCTCATCCCAAATATAGCGACGGCATAGCAGACAAACTGGATTTAGATGCTTAGCTTAAAAAAATGTTTTTGGCATAGCTTGTTCCGCAGGCAAGTTGTTTTGACGTGAATACGGGTGTGAAAGAATATATTTTTACGTCGCGTTTTCTTAACGTACACAAGCCTATTACTTTTTCGTCATCTTTGAAAAATTTTTTTAACAATTCCATAAAATACACATCCTTTTTATTTTTGTTATATAATTCTATTAATGAAAATGTAGGCAAAGTCAAAAAAGGAGAAATTATGGCTCAAAAAATTACTAAAGATATGAATATTATGGATATTGTTCAACAGTGTCCCGAAAGTGTGGAAATTTTCAGGAAATACGGTTTAGGCTGTATAGGTTGTGCTGCCGCTCATTTTGAAAATTTGGAAGCGGGTGCTAAAGTTCACGGTTTTGATCCTGACCAAATGGTAGCGGATATCAACGCTTTAATAAAAGAATAATTTCCAAAAATTTATATAAAAAAAGACGGTCGTTGACGGTCTTTTTTTATGCTAATTTTTAAGAAATCCCGCCATGGAAGGTTTTGATGAAATCGGATGGTTGTTAATTTCGTGAATTTGAGAATTATCGGTTTGTGAAACGGTTTTATTTTGTTTATTGCTCAATTCGGCATCTTTTTTGGTTCTTTCTCTGGTCATTCTTTCACAAACATTTGTAACCCATATTATGAACGAAGGAACAAGAACTATTGTTGATAAAAATCCGAACGCACTGTTACATGTTTTTGCACGTCTGAGAAGTTTGTTATCGCCTTCAAATACTTTATACAAAGATTGGATTAGGTCTGTATTCTTTTCATGTGCTGATTTTAATGCCTGTTTAATTTCGTCTTTCGTTGCTTCATTATATGATTTTTTGAAGTTTTGTTGAAGGATTTTATCAATTATTTCTTTAACATTTTTATCTATTGCGAAGGCTTTTTTAATGTTACCTCCGCTATTTTCGATAAATTCCATAAATCCGTTGATACCGTCTTTGTATTCGTGAATATTAGTATATTTGGAATTCAACTGTTTGCTTTTCAAAACGGTATGATGTCCGCCGTATGGCGAGGGATTTAAGTAAGCACCGATTTTTTTAATTAAACTTTTATTTTCAAATTCTTTTTTATTTAATGCCAGACCCGTCAGTTTGGTAAATCCGTCCGAGAATAATCTTGACAAAGCACTTGAACCGAATAACAGTGCCGTAAAGCTTGTGAAATCACGAAACATTATTTCGCTTCTGTCATATTTGTCCTGAGCCTGTATAAGTCTTGGCGGAATACAAAAACCGTATAACAGAGTTACCATTGCCGTACCGGGTATTACGGGACCGTTAAATTCAAAAATGTCTGAAAATGCTTTTGCTTTTGAATTGTTAAATACTTTTTCACCTGTTTTTTCGGCTAATTTTGCAATATTACCCTTAAACGCAACATTTTTTTGAGATTTGTTATCTGTTTTATTGTCGTTTTGCTGCATATTTTTCGGGTCGGCAGCCGTACCTTTTAATCCGGGATTGCTTTTTAAACCGAGGTTATAAAGCTTCGGAATTAATGTAAAGAATGCCACTACCGCACTATACATACTCATATTGGTAAAAAATCTTGAACCCATTTTTCTGTGGGTGAAATTTTTCAACAATTCATCAATATTTACCGCTGAATTTTTGTTTAAAGCGGTTTTTACGTTATTTACGGCGTCTTTGTAATAGTTGTTCATTGCGGTCAAAAGTTCGCCGATACTACCTTGTTTTAATGCTTTATTCGAAGCCGAAATATTTACGGATATTTCATTAACCGTACCGCCGATTTTGTTTTTTCTCAGCTTCATGTAAGCATCTTCCACCGTGCCGATTTCTTTAATCTTTTCCGCACGCTGTTTTTTGTTAAGGGATTTGTCTTTTAAAATATCTTCAATTTTAATTTGTTTTTGCGAGAATTCTTTTGCAATATTTTCCAATTCATCTGCCGATAATTTTTCATTATCAGGGAGATATTTGTTAATACTTTGTTCTATGGTATCTTTAAGTACGTCTTTATAAAACAGTGATTTATCGGCTTTGTCAGCTAAAATATTTTCTTTATTTTGTTTTACAAAGTCGGTAAATACCGGTTTAAAACTGTCAATATAATTGAGTTTTACGCTGTTTGCCGTTCCGAATTTTCTGTTTATAAACGAGAGCAATCCGAGCGGTATCAAGAATGCACTCGGCCCCGTCAGTAATTCGCGTAATCCTTCTTTTCTTGCGAATTCCCAGTTGTATTCATGTTTTGGTTTTCCGTTTTTATCCAGAATTACATTGCCGTTCTCGTCGATTTTTTCTTTACCTCCTCTGAGAATTCCTTTTCCCACACGGGGAGCAACAAAACCTATACCGTCCTGTAATATGAAAGATGCGGCAAACCCTCCTCTGTCAATAAAATCCATTAAGCCTACAACGGGATTTATGCCCGCTCCCTTGAATGAAGGGGTATGGGTGTCATTTTTACGCACATTATTCTTCGGTTCAAATGATGTTTGAATTGATTTTATCGACATTTCCCTACTTTAGTCTTTCATAACTACTTACACATGTATTTAAAAAACTTTCCGGTTAACTAATTGCTAATTTTGCTGACTAAGTTTACAAAAAGTTAACAAAGGATATAATGTAATTTATTATTAAGTGTAATTATTATACTTAATCCAGAAAATTTTTCAAGTGGTATGCTACAAATATAACAAATTTTTAACAATATTCATTATAATTGACATAAATTTATATCTGCGATAATTTTTTTTTATGGAAGTCAGTGTAATCGGTGGCGGTTTGGCGGGCAGTGAAGCGGCATTGCAGCTTGCAAAACGTCATATAAATGTAAATCTGTTTGAAATGCGTCCGAAAATAAACACCGGAGTGCATAAATCCGAGAATTTTGCGGAATTTGTATGCTCAAACAGTCTTGGTGCGGCGGAATGTACAAATGCTTCAGGACTTTTGAAAAAAGAAATTGAACTTTTAGGCGGTGAACTTATAAAAATTGCTTACAAATATCGGGTTCCCGCAGGTTCTGCTCTGGCAACGGACAGAGAACTTTTTTCAAAAGCGGTTACGGAAACAATTGTTCAAAATCCGTTTATTAAAGTCATAAGAGAAGAAGTAAAAGAAATTCCAAAGGGTCCCGTTATTGTTGCTTCCGGGCCGTTAACATCAAAATCTCTGACTGATTATTTAAAAGAGTTTAGCGGAGAAGAAAATTTACATTTTTTTGATGCGGTTGCTCCGATTGTTGAAAAAGACAGTATAAATTTTGATATTGCTTTCTGGGCAAGCCGTTATGATAAAGGCGAAGCTTCTTATATTAATTGTCCCATGAATAAAGAACAGTACGAAAAATTCTATAATATTCTTGTTAATGCGGAAAAAATCGAATTGAAAGACTTTGAAAAAAATGCCAAATTTTTTGAAAGCTGCCTGCCTGTTGAAGTACTTGCATCAAGAGGGACTGATACTTTGCGTTTTGGACCTATGAAACCTGTCGGTCTGGTTGATAAAAGAACAAATGAAATAAATTATGCCGTTGTTCAGCTTCGTCAGGACAATTCCGCAAAAACTCTTTATAATCTTGTCGGATTTCAAACTAATTTGAAATGGAGTGCTCAAAAAGAATTACTGCAGTCTGTACCGGGGTTGGAAAACGTAAATATTGTACGATACGGTGTTATGCACAGAAATACTTTTATGAATTCACCAAAGATTTTAAATCCCGCTTTACAGTGCAAAAAAAGAAGTAATCTGTTTTTTGCGGGTCAATTAACGGGAACGGAAGGTTATACCGAATCTATTGCTTCGGGATTACTTGCGGGTATTAATATGCACAGGTATTTAACAAACCAAAAACTTTTGGTACTGCCTAAAATTACCGTGCTTGGGGCTCTTACCGCATATATTACCGATGAAAGTCATACGGAATTACAACCGATAAATTCGAATTGGGGTATTTTAGAACCGATTGAAATGCCTAAAAAAGACAGAAAAAATAAAAAATTAAAAGCGGAAATGTTATCTGCACGTTCAATTAATTATTTTGAAACATTTTTGCACGAATTGATTTAATTTCGGAAATTATTTTCGGATAGTCACCCGAAGTTAAAGTTCCCGCCGATTTATAAAGTTTTAATAAAGCATTCTCTATATTTTTATGGTTTATGTAAACCATATCACACGCCATTTCCTCATTTGAAAGTGCAAGTCTTGTCATGTCACGAAATCCGCTTGATGCGATTTCGAGTGCAAGAGGATTATCTTTTGCCGTAAGCATTAAAGCCTGTGAAATTAACATTGGCATGTGCGATATCAAAGCTGCGGCTTCATCATGTTGTTCGGGGGTTGTATAAACAGGTTTTGCCCCGAGATAACGGATAATTTCTTCCAAAAGTTCAACCCCTTCTTTCCCGAAACAGGGTGTAATAACCCATTTTGCACCTTTAAATAATCCCGCAAATGAATTTTCGTAACCTTTATGTTCCGTACCTGCCATCGGGTGCGAAGGTATAAAGCAATAAGCTCTTTTCTTTTTGCATACAAAACTTTTAAGACTGCAAACATCAGTTACAACTGCTGTTGCAGGTAATATGTTTTCCAATTTGTCAAGAACTTCAAGGGTTTTATTCATGGGCGAACATACAAATATTAAGTCACAATCAATTAAAACATCGTAAGACTTATAAATTTTATCACCCTGTTGCGAGGCGGATACGGCAACTACATCATAATCATTTAAAGATTTGAACAACGAACCGCCTATTAACCCTAAACCTATTATACCGATTTTCATAAAAAGATTATATCACAAATTTTCGGGTTAAATTAAGTCTTTATGGTGAAAATGTTTTTGTCCCGAAATATAATCTCCCGCAATTTGTCCGCTGCCTTTTAATTTGTACTTGTAAATAGTCAAACCCTCAAGCCCTACAGGCCCTCTGGCATGGGTTTTGTTAGTGGAAATGCCGACTTCCGCACCAAATCCGTAACGAAATCCGTCAGCAAACCTTGTCGAAGCATTAAAATACACCCCTGCCGAATCCACATTATTCATAAACTTTTCGGCATTATCAATATTTTTTGTAACTATACAGTCTGTATGTCCCGAACCGTATGTGTTTATATGTTCGATTGCTTCGTCAATATTATTAACAATTTTGAAAGCAAGGGTATTGTCTCCGTACTCATTTGACCAGCTTTCGGGATTGTCAACGAGTTTTATTTCCGAAAGTTGTAATGCAGCCAGTAATTTATCTTTTTTAGGGAAATTTTTATGAATTAAAAGCGTTTCGACGGAATTACATGCACTCGGGTACTGCATTTTTGCATCGGTAACAATTTTTATTGCGGTGTCAATGTCGGCACTTTCGTCGGTAAATATATGGCAAATTCCGTCAGCATGCCCGAGTACGGGAATGTTAGTATTTGCTTTTATATATTTAACCAAATTTTTCCCCCCTCTCGGAATTATAAGGTTAATGTATGTGTCGCATTTCAGCATTTCCGCAACATCTTCACGTGTAAATACCTGTTGTATTACGTTTTTGGGAAAATCTTTGACTGAATTGCAAACGGAATTTATTATTGAAAATATTTTTTTATTGGTATTTACCGCTTCTTTGCCGCCTTTTAAAATTACGGCATTGGATGATTTTATCGCGAGCGATGAAATTTGAGAAATAACATCGGGACGTGCTTCAAAAATTATCCCTAAAACACCTATCGGACAAGATACTTTGTACAAAGTCAAATCAGTATCAAGTTCTCTTTTCATTAGAATTTTATTTACGGGGTCATCAAGAGAAACTACATCTTTTATACCCTGCACCATATCACGGAGTTTATTTTCGTCAAGTTTTAACCTGTTATATGCGGATATTGAAATTTTACCCTTGTCCGCAAGAATTTTGGCTTCCTTCAAGTCTTTAAGGTTAGCTTCAAAAATTTCATTTTTTTCGTTTTCTATTGCATTTGCAATTTTCAGTAAAACGTCATTTTTTATTTCTTCGGACAAATTGGCAATTTCCAATGAAGCTTTTTTTGCATTTCGGGCAATAATTGTAAAATCCATAATACCTCGCATTTTTTATAACAGTGTAATATTATCGCGTGTAATTATTGCGTCATAGTTCTTGAAACCCAAAATTTCCATTATGTTATCGGAATGACATCCGATAACTTTTTTGCAGGAATTTGAATCATAATTTACTATTCCGCGTGCAATTTCGTTTTGCTGTTCGTCGATAATAGATATTACATCACCTTTTTTAAATTCGTTAATAACTTCACAAACACCTATCGGCAAAAGGCTTTTTTGAGCGAGAAGTGCCTGTTTTGCACCGTCATTAACCACAATTTTCCCGATGATGTTCGTTGCATAGCCAATCCAGCGTTTTTTATCGGACATTCCGCTGCTTTGGGGCAGAAACATCGTTCCCGTTTCTTCGCAATTAAATATTTTTTTGATTATGTAAGGTATTTTTCCGTTTGCTATCAAAACTTTTCCGCCAAATCGCGTAACCATTCTTGCCGCTTCAAGTTTTGTACGCATTCCGCCTCTGCCCCCAGAGGAGGCATCTGTCCCCAGTGACAAAATTTCATCAGTTACTTCATCAACTTTTCTGATTATATTTGCATTCGGGTTCACTTTCGGGTTTTCATCGTAAAGTCCTTCTATGTCGGAAAGAATTATTAATAAATCGGCATCAAGTTCGCTTGCAACAAGTGCGGAAAGCTTATCGTTATCCGAAAAACATACTTGCATGTGTTCATACTGGGGATCAACTTCAACCGTTGAAACGGTGTCATTCTGGTTAATTATCGGTACAACACCGAGTTCAAGCAGTTTGTTCAATGTTGTTCTCAAACTCAGATAACGCTTTCGCAAAGAAAAATCGTCCTCGGTAAGAAGTATCTGCGAAGATACAATTCCGTACGTATCAAATCCGCTTTCGTAAATCGACATTAATTTGCCTTGACCTATTGCGGCACATGCCTGTTTTAGAGCAACTCCGTCAGTATTTTCCAAACCCAGACGTTTTTTACCGAGACCGACGGCTCCGGATGTTACGATAATAACCTCTTTCCCTTCTTTTGCAAGGTGCGATACATCTTCAATAAATGAGAAAATCCTCGGCAGAGAAACATATCCGTCATCACCGCGTAATATATTCGTTCCGAATTTGAAAACTATACGTTTTGCTTTTATAAATTCTTTTCTGTCCATAGATAAATTATATAATAAAATTACCTGAATTAATCAATTTTTTTGTTTCTTCTCTTACAATTTTATCCGTTTCAAAAATTTCGTCAATTGCGGGATTTTTTATAAAATTATGACTGTCGCACATTTTTTTCGTAATTTGGTAAATATCATATAATTTAATTTTACCGTCGAGAAAGGCAAATACTGCTTCTTCGTTTGCGGCATTCATACAAACGGTTGCCGTTCCGCCTTTTTTACCCGTTTCGTAAGCCAGTTTTACCGACGGGAATTTTTCGTAATCAGGTTTTTCAAATGTTAATTTTGCTGTCTGTGCGAAACTGAAACTTTTTGATTTTATGCCTTCGTAGCGTTCCGGATAGGTTATGGCGTACTGTATGGGAATATGCATGCTCGGTAAACCGAGTTGTGCTATAACACTTCCGTCTTTATATTCTATTGCGGAATGAACTATACTTTGCGGGTGAACTACCACTTCAATATTATCGTATTCAAACCCGAACAGATGATGTGCTTCAATAACTTCCAATCCTTTGTTCATTAATGTGGCACTGTCTATCGTAATTTTTTTACCCATATTCCATCTCGGATGTGCAAGAGCTTGTTCTACCGTTGCATTTTTTATGTCATCAAGCGATTTATTCAAAAAAGGCCCGCCTGAAGCGGTAATTATGAGTTTATCAACCTGATTTATATTTTTTATGCATTGATGAATTGCACAATGTTCGCTGTCGACCGGAATAATATTAACATTATTTTCTTTGGCTTTTTTCATGACTATATCACCTGCCATTACAAGAGTTTCTTTGTTTGCAAGTGCTATGTCTATACCGTTTTTAATTGCCGTTAATGTGGGTTTTAACCCTATTTTGCCCGAACAAGCCATAAGTATAATGTCATTTTCTTTGTCGGAACATATTTTTTCAGCCCCGTCTTCACCAAAACATACGTACCTTGGTTTAAATTTTTTTGCCTGTTCATTTAACAGTTCTTTGTTGCTTCCGCAGGCTAATGCAATTATTTCAAATTGACCGTCAAGTTTTTCTATAACTTCAAGTGCCTGTCTGCCTATTGACCCCGTAGAACCTATTATACTTATTTTCTTCATAAAATCATTATATTACAAATAACATTTGAGAATAAGAATTTGGTGAAAATTTTTATATCCCCTTTACAAAAAAAATTCAGCATGTAATATAGATATTGTGACAAGTAAATATGCTTTCGCAAAAAAATGCGGGGGATTAGCTCAATTGGTAGAGCACCTGCTTTGCACGCAGGGGGTTAGGAGTTCGAGTCTCCTATTCTCCACCATTTACAAAGAAACCGCTCAGGCGGTTTTTTTTTATAATTTATATTTTTAAGTTTAATTAATAAGGAGAATTAAAAATGACTCAGGCATGCAGTTGTAATTTAGGTTTATCAACTAATTTTTACGGATTTGATTTTTCGGCTTATCAAAACAATTTTTCAAAATTTTGTGAAGAATTTTCCAAACGTGCAAATCAAAAAGGACAATTTTTAAATTGGGTAAATTTACCTCAGGAACAAATTAAACGAATTGACGAAATTTACTCTCTGGTAAACAAATTAAAAAATGCTACGGGTGCCGACAAACTCAGTGTGCTTGGGATAGGCGGTTCAAAACATACGGTGGAACACATGCTAAGTATTAACGGCTTAAATGTTTGTCGGGATAAAGTTGCATTTTATTCGGATGTGGATTCCGCAAGTTTTGAAAGATTTTTGTGCGGACTTAACAACGATGTAACCTCATCAAATTATTTGATAGCTTCAAAATCAGGCTCAACTTTTGAAACCAAAGACGGTTTTTTGAGAATTCAGGAAAGACTTGTTAATGAATATAAATCCCGCGGTAATTCCGAACAGGAAGCCGAAAAACTTGCTGCAAAACATTTTATTGCGGTTACGGATGCGGATAAAGAAAAGAGTGAACTTCGCAGAACTTCCGATGAAAAAGGCTGGACAGGCGATTTGTTTATTCATGACGATGTCGGCGGAAGATTTTCGGCATTTGACGACCATGCTCTTTTTACGCTTGCTTATGCGGGCATGTCTGAGGAAAATATGATTAAAATGCTTGAGGCGGCTCAGGAAGTTTCAAGAATTTCACTAACTCCCGATTTTAATTGTAACACCGCTTTAAAAGAAGGTATATTCTGGGCAGATGCCAAATTGAAAGGAATTTCGGCTTCGGTTCATCAATACATGGGTTCAATATTTGAAAATACCGTTTACTGGCATGCACAAATGCAAAATGAATCCGTTAAAGATACTTTGAAACAGGTGGCAAAAGTTCCTGATGCAATGCATCACAGTGCGGAAGCTCATTTTAACCCCGCAAACAAACTTGTTTTTGCTCTGACTGTTTTAAAAGACAACGGTGAATGCAGAGAAAATGCTCAAAGTTACATTGAGGCTCTGTGTAAGTCTTATGAAGTTTCGGGAGCATTCTTCTGTGAAACGGTTGAAACTCAAGGAATGGGGCTTACTCCCGAAACTGCAGGTGCTTTAACTCAATTAAGAGCATTTGCAACGGTTTATCAGGAAATTGTCGAAAAAATTACTTCCGGTATCGCTTTACCTGAAGTTCTGGACAGTGTTTTACAGCCGCATGTTGAATTTTATAAGAAAAATTTGAAAGGCGGAGTTGTTATTCCGGGAAGAATTTCCAAATAACAACCGAAACAAATATTCAAAGGCAGTTTATTAATTTAATAAACTGCCTTTTTTAAGTTATTTTAAAAACGCATTCAAATCCGCTTATTTACAAACATTAATCCTATCCGATAACCGGAGCGACAAATGTTCTTGCGGCAAGTTCTTTGTCGAGCATTAATAAAGCTTTTTTATCGTCTCCGATAAGTTTCAAAGTGGCAAGAACTCCGCCTACGTTAGCTTCTTCTTCAACTTGTTCTTTTAAATACCAGTTTAAGAACGATAAAGCTGCTCTGTCTTTTGTTTCTTCGGCTACATCCATCAATGCGTTAATTCTTGATGTAACAAATTCTTCGTGTTCCAAAACATGTTCAAAGCAAGCCAAAGGTGATTGCCAGTTGTTTTCTGGTTTATCAATAGCTTCCAAAATAACATCTCCGCCTCTTTCGTGTACATAATCGTACATTCCCATAGCGTGGGCATGTTCTTCCTGTACTTGAACACTAAACCAGTTTACAAAGCCTTTGAGATTTAATCTTTCAAAATATCCCTGCATTGAAAGGTAAAGATATTCCGAATAAAGTTCCTTGTTAATCTGGTCATTAAAAGCTTTTTCCATTTTTTCGTTAATCATTTTCATCCTCTCTTTCTTTAAAAAATTTACGTTCCGTCAAAAAATATATATCATAATATTTTTAAAATCAACAGATAAAATTTTTTTTATTAAAAATACCGTAAACAGACTTAAAATTATATTACCTTGTAATTAACTGTTCAGGTAATGAAAAAAAAAGTTGGATATTTTACAAATATTGTATGAATACATGCAATGAACTTTTAAAAGCGTTAAATGAAAATACAAATCTTGAAAGAGACACTTTTTCGGAATACATCGCATTTCATGGAGTAGGTGATGCCTATTCAAAGCGGTGGCTGGGGAATATCGTTCCTTCGGATTTATTAAAGCTTTCCGTAAAACAGGCGGTTAATATTATTGCTACACTTTCAGAAAGCGGTATATTTTATGAAAATTTTCCCGATAACATAGTTACGCCGAATTACGGTGACAAATGGGGAAGACTTGCCAATTATATAGAAATAAATGACAGAGCCATAGCCGTAATGGATAACGGGTGTACTTGCAGCGGAATATTAAGTGCCATAAAGCTTTTGGCTGCAATTCCGCCTTCCGCTAAAAGCTGGGCAAACTGTGTAATTTTATCCCAAATATGGCAGAATATTTACGGTGACGCTTATGAAAAAGGCCCTGCGGAGGAAAATTCAATTTACGGAATACGCTTGAATGCACCTTACAGTGATAATATTATTGACTATTCGATTGCCGATAAGATTTCTCCCGAACAGCAGCTTAAAGCTTTTGCGGATTTGGCACATTTCAGAGGTTTAAAAGCGGGGTTCAGACATGTTATTTCGGCAGACCAGATAAAAGTTTCAATTGACGGCAAAGATGTAGTTTTCGACTGGTGTAATCCTCAACATCAGGAAATTTATATTAATGAATGCGTAAAACTTATTAATCTCGGCTTTGAATGCATGTTTATAGATTCCGCAAAACACATAGGCGGTTATGACTGTGAAAATTATACGGGAGTGGGAGATTTACCGGAATACGGTCAGATGCAATATATTTTGAACGAAATTCGTTCACGCACGGGCAGAACAGATTTAAGTTTTGTAGGTGAAAAAAGTTCTGATGATTTTGAAAGATACAGAATGATGGGATTAACTGCAGGTACGGACTTTATAATGGGTGATGATTTTTATGCGGTAAGAGAATTATCGGAAAAACTCAAATATATGAGAGATTATGCTCCGGGAATTGAAGTTACAAATGACAATTACAGCGGGGGATTGTCTTATGAACAGTTGTTAAACAGGATAAATTCGGCACTTTTCGGATATTATACCGCGAGTGATAAACTTCCGGGCTTTATGCAAATGTCGGATTTATTCCCGTTAAGATACGACACAAATACGCATCATCTTATGATGACTAATCCTTCCTACTCAACCGACGGAACATCTTTGAGTCATTGGGAAAATCTTTTTGCAAAAGACGACGGCAGATATTATAACAAATGTGCAGGTGAATTATTTGCGTATGCATTATGCAGGTGAAAAGTTTTAGAAAGACTTTAGTTACCGTCAAATATGACTTTTCACAAAGTAATATAAGGAGAATAAAATATGACACTTAATCCATTAAAAGAAAAAGGCATAGCCTTGGAAAAACAGCTTCGAAGCTGGCATGACATTGTTAAAAGACCATTTAACAAATATGACGTCGATTGTTATTCAAGAACAAGACAAATACTTATGAACGGTATTGAAGTAGAAGCATGGAATTTTAAACATAATTTGTCAAGAAATTGTGATGACCCCGAGATTTTAAAGCTTATAGCGTTGTCAAGACGTGTTGAAGACATGCAGCAAACAACCGTAAACTGGTTAACTCCCGCTTGTCAAACAGTTTTGGAAACAACATTAGGTTATGAACAGGTTGCTGTTGACCTGACTTCGTGGCTTGCACAAAATGAACCTGATGATTATGTCAGAGAAACATTTAATTTCGGTTTGTTAGAGGACTTTGACCACTTATACAGATACAGCCAATGGGCATATATGATTGACGGTATTAATCCTGATGAAATACTTCAAGGAATGACCGACGTTGTTGTAAGCCGTCCTACACAAAACCACCATAACGATAATCGTATTCGTCTCAGAAAGCATTATGATAAAGCTACCGCATCCCCGCAGACAAAAGTTAATATTTATACGCTTGTTTCCGGCGAACAACAAACGCACAATTTTTATGCGGAACACGGTATGATGTATCCCAATGACGATTTAAGAAGAACTTACGGTGAAATTTGTGATGTGGAAGAAGAACACGTTACAATGTATGAAGCTTTAATTGACCCGACCGAATCATGGTTTGAAAAACTTCTTCTTCATGAATTTACTGAAGTTTGTACATATTATAACTGTTATGAAGATGAAAAAGACGAAAAATTAAAAATGATTTGGGAAGAATTTCTTGCTTATGAATTAGGGCATCTTCAAGTTGCCGCCGATTTGTTCAAAAAGCATGAAAACAGAGACCCCGAAGAAGTTATCGGTGATGAAGTTGTATTACCCTGCCATTTTGAAAGCCAAAAAGAATATGTAGCCGATATTCTTGAAAATGAAATAGACAAACGTCTTGACGGTAAAGATGATATGGGTTATACGACAATATCGAAACTTCCCGAAGATTGGCAGAGTTATTCAACTCAAAAAACAGTTAACGGTGAAGGCTCGCCTACCGAAAAAGTAATCCGTTTGATAGGAACTTCTATCGGCAGAGATATTGCCATTGCCGATGAAAAACTTGTTAAAAAAGAACCTGATTTAATTAAACGCGGTTTGGAACCGAAAGTTCAGGCACCGGACACTGTTTCCGTTGAAGAATGGAAAGAAATGTCCAAAGCGGACATGATGGAATTCTAAAATTTTTGAAAGGAAATTTTTATGAACGAAACATTTAAAAAAATTCTTAAAACCGGTTTGTGGACTATTGTTGCAGTTGCGGGAATTCTTGCAATTGTGGGAAACAAAGAAATCGTCAAACATTTTAAAGAAGGAATGGAAAAAATTAAAAATAAAACCTTAAAGAAAAACAAAGATTTTGATGATTCGGGACTGCTTTTAATTGCCGAGGAAATGAAATGTGATATTAATAACGCGGCACATAAAACTTGTTCCGCAGGTAACGAATACGGCAATCCCTGGCACAAAGGAAGCCGCTGCAACGGTTAATAAAAATAATAAAAGTCATTCCCGTTTTAAGGAATGACTTTTTTATTTGTGATTTTAAATTGCTTTAAAATCATTTTTTTTGTAATATATTTGCGGAACAGATTTAGTATATGAATAAGGAGAAGACAAATGAAAAAATCTATTAAAGATTTAGGTGATGTTGCGGGAAAAAGAGCCTTAGTCAGAGTTGACGTTAATGTTCCGCTTGATGCAGACAAAAATGTTACGGACGATACGAGAATTCAGGCAATAGTTCCTACAATAAAAGCTTTGAAAGAAAAAGGTGCTAAAATTATATTAATGGCACACCTCGGCAGACCCAAAGGTGAATGGAATACCGAATTTTCACTTGAACCCGTCGCAAAACACATGTCAAAAGTTTTGGGCGAAGAAGTTATGTTTGTTAAATCACCTGTGGGTGAAGGTGCGGAAAAAGAATTGGAAAATCTCAAAGACGGTCAGGTTGCACTTTTGGAAAATATTCGTTTCTACAAAGCGGAAGAAGCAAAAGATGATGATATGACTTTTGCAAACGAACTTGCAAAACTCGGTGATTTTTATGTTAACGACGCATTCGGTGCGGCTCACAGAAACCACACATCAACCGCTAAACTCGCTAAAGTTTTAAAACCCGCAGTTTCGGGATTATTGATGGAAAAAGAAATCAGATGCCTTTCACAGGCTCTTGATAATCCGACAAGACCTTTCACGGCAGTTGTCGGCGGTGCTAAAGTTTCATCAAAAATCGGTGTTTTGGAAAATCTTCTCGATAAAGTCGACAATATGATTATCGGCGGCGGCATGGCTTACACATTCGTAAAAGCTAACGGCGGCAAAATCGGTAATTCCATCTGCGAAGATGATCAGCTTGAAGTTGCTAAGGCTATTGAAAAGAAAGCTGCTGATAAAGGTGTTAAACTTGTTATGGCATCAGATGTTCTTGTGACAGATGATTTTTCGGGCAACGGTACAAACAAATTCGTTAAAATCAACGAAATTCCCGACGGGTTTGAAGGTGTTGATGCAGGCATGGAATCAAGAAAAGCGTTTGCGGAAGTTTTAAAATCTTCCAAAACCATCTTGATGAACGGCCCTGTCGGTGCTTTTGAAAACCCGAAATTCGCGGAAGGTACAAAAGCTGTTCTTGAAGCTATCGTTGATGCAACCAAAAACGGTGCTGTATCGGTTATCGGCGGCGGTGACTCGGTCAGTGCGGCTAAAAAATTCTGCAAAGCGGAAGATTTTACGCACGTTTCAACAGGCGGCGGTGCTTCTCTTGAATTTATTGAAGGGAAAATCCTTCCGGGTGTGGCTGCGTTAGACAATAAATAAGTTAATAAAAAGCCCGCATTAGCGGGCTTTTTACTTACATTTATGTTTACCGTCCCTTTTTTTTGCCATGCAACACGGTCTTAGTCTGAACATTTATGTTTACCGTCCCTTTTTTTGCCCTGCAACACGGTCTTAGTCTGAACATTTATGTTTACCGTCCCTTTTTTTGCCCTGCAACACGGTCTTAGTCAGAGCATTTGTGTTTACCATTCCAGCTTAAATCATCACAATGCAGGTAATCCATGTTTTCGTTGTAGATTACCCAAGCTGTGCATCCGCCATAATTACGGGATTTATTACAGTCTGTTTCAAAATAATTATCAGTTTCATTTCCAAAGGGTATTACTCCTTTATCTGATACAAAGAATTTAAACATATCTATTCCCGTTTTATTTTTGCCTTTATTTTGACCATTAATGTCAATAACTAATACAGCCCTATCATTGCGATTCGGGTGAAAATAAAAAGAAGCTCCGTTTTGCAAAACAGCAGAGTCCGCCTGTAATCCGCCTTCCTCGCTGACATCTATGCATGAATTATCTTTTGGCCCGCAAGTTTTTACTATTTTCAAATGTGAGGACACAGCGTCAAG
>CANPZB010000039.1 GCA_947588755.1 Candidatus Gastranaerophilales bacterium
CACTAAAGTCGTCAGAGAGTCAAGAGCCGGACTTCGTCCGGTGGGAAATAAAAGACGATTATCCGTGGTAGGGGTCGAGTATAGTAAAAACAAAAATTTTCCGACCGTCGCAGAAATTAGTTTGCACAAAGTCACACTAAAGCCGTCAGAGAGTCAAAGGCCGGACTTCGTCCGGTGGAAATTAAGGATGATTACCGGTGCGAAAGCAAAAAAAAAGTTGCCGGCAGATTACCAGGCAACATTAAATAAACACGAGGATATTAAGAGAGAGAGTATAAAAAAAATCTTTTTCTCAATCTGATTTCAATATTTTGAAATGCTGATTATTCAGTTTATAATATCCAATTTTTCCTTTTATATAATTATTGAATTTTCCCTTACATGTATATAAAGTATTTTGTGATTTAAAAATTTCCTCTTTTATAAAATTTGTTACAATAATTTAACAAAATTGATTAAAAGTGGCTGTATAACTTAAAAGAAATGTAAATTTTTTGCAGTCAAATATAAGTAATGTTATTATGTTAAAACAGGTACTTTTTATGGGTGGAAATATGTCTGATACAAATTTTGATGTTATTGGTTTCTTAAAAAAAGCCGTCAGTGTCGGGGCTTCCGATATTCATTTGCAATATGGCGAACGTCCCGTTTTGCGTATAGACGGCAGAATAGTAAAAGTTGACATGCCCGAATTGAGCGAAAATGATATTTTGGCTGCATGCAGGGAGTTGTGTCCTTCTAATATAAAAGACCAAATTAACACTTTATGTGATTTAGATTTTGCTTATGAAATACCAAAATATTCGCGATTTCGTGTTAACCTCAGCCGTCAGCTAGGCAAAAACGGGCTTGTTATAAGGACTATTCCTTATAATATTAAAAAAGTTACCGAGTTAAATTTACCCGAGACTATAGAACAGTTTGCAAATTTAAATAACGGTTTGGTACTTGTTACGGGGCCGACGGGTTCGGGTAAATCTACCACTATAGCTTCTTTAATTGATTATATAAATATTAATTTTGCAAAGCATATTATTACTATTGAAGACCCCGTTGAATTTATTTTCACCAATAAAAAAAGTATTGTTTCTCAAAGACAGATTTTAATTGATACCATGAGTTTTCCGGAAGGTATAAAATATTCTTTAAGACAAGACCCTGATGTAATCTTTATCGGTGAAATCAGAGACAGAGAAACTGTTACGGCTGCTCTAAAAGCTTCGGAAACGGGACATCTGGTGTTTGCGACTATTCACACTAACGGTGCGGTGCAGACGATTAGCAGAATTGTAAATATGTTTGAACCGTCAGACAGAGATTTTGTCAGAATGCAGATAGCTTCTATATTGCGTGGAACAGTTTCTCAAAAACTTATACCTGTTTCGGATGAAACGGGCAGACGTCCGGCATGCGAAGTGCTTGTTGTTACTCCGACCATTAAAGATTATATTAAAAAAGACAAAATGGAAGAAGTTTATGACCTGGTTAAAAAAGGTTCTTTCAACAATATGATTACCATGAACATGTCGCTTCACAAATTTTATGAACTCGGTTTGATTACGGAGGAAGTAGCACTTTCTTATTCCGATAACAGAGCCGAACTTCAGCAGATGATAAAAGGTGTTTACCATGGTACTTTCGGTAACAACAAGGCTTAGTTTTAAAATCAGGGAAGGAATTTATTTATAAGCATGAACAATTTTGTGACTGATGCCATAAATTTAAAGTCATATAACCTCAGCGAGTCGGATAAAATTATAGTCATGTATTCAAAGGATAAGGGACTTATCAGGGGAGTGGCGAAAGGTGTTAAAAAACCAAAGAGCAAACTCGGTGCCCGTATGGATTTGCTGGTGGCAAATAAACTCATGCTATACAAAGGCAAAAATTTGGACAGGATATGTCAGGCGGAAGCTTTGAATACTTTTAATAAAACCCGTCAGGACATGGATAAAATATTCTATTCCATGTATATTACGGAAGTTGTTAATAATTTCGGGATAGAGGATGACCCTTGTTCAAAAGAGGTTTATGAACTTTTATACAAAGGACTGCAAAAGATTTCCGAGTCGGAAAGTAAGGTTGAAATTTTGCTTGCCGTAATAAAATTTCAGTTAAAAATGATGCAGATTTCAGGATTTGGCATAGAATTTGAAACATGTCTTTGCTGCGGAAATCGTGTGAAGGACGAAAATATGTATTTTTCATCAAAGCTTGGCGGAATATTATGCGGTCATTGTAATGAAAATTATAATCTTCCCGTGATGCTGCATTACAAATTACGAGATTTTCTGGTGGCAATGCTTCAGTTTGATTACGATTACAAATCGGATTACGACGAAAAAGCAAATGAGAAAGTCTGTACGGTTTGTTTTGAACTTTTGAAAGACTACATAAACGGGCATTCTTCAAAATCTTTCAGGACGACGGATATATTACAGGAAGTGTAGAATTTGGAAATATTTTCCTTTTGAAGTACCTCAAAAGTATTACAAATCTTGGGGAATTATTAATATTTGGTTGAATGTTTTTGCACTTAAATAAAGATATTATAAAAGTGTAAATCCTCAACTCTTCTGATTGCTCAATATTTGCCCCGCCGGTAATGGACGGGGCTTTTTTTAATTAAATCTCTTAACATAATCGACAAAATTGTGAAATTGTTGTAAAATACCCTTGTAATAAATCAGAGGGTTAATATGAGAGAATTAATCGAAAAAAATCAGAAAATTACCGCTATTCCGCATGATTTTAAGTGTGCAAACAAAGGTATTGTTAAGGAAGTTAATCAAGACGGATTTGTTATTGAACTGGATTATGAAGCACAAGGGTTTTTGAAACATAATTATTGCGAATTTTATACACAAACAAATCACGGAACTTTGTATTTTGATTCTTATCCGAAGGAAATTAACGGAAAACTTATTACCGTTGCAAATCCCGCTAAACATAAATTTTTGCAAAGACGTCAATACAGACGTATAAAATTCGTGAATGAACTTAAAATTACCTGTGAAGATAAGGTTTATGACATAAAAACACTGGATATTTCAGCCGGCGGTATGAAATTCATAACAAATGACAATATCGACATTGAAAAGGAATACAACGTAACATTACCGCTGTCGTCCGAACAAAATGTTGAATGTATATTTTCACCGATAAGAGTTGAAAAAAATAATGATAAATCCTATACGCTTTCAGGCAGATTTAGTTATAAAAACAGCAAAGACAAAATGACTTTGACTCAATATTGTGCAAAAAGAAGTATTGAAATAAAAAATAAATAGTTATGGGTTTAACGGAGTTATTAAAAAAAAGAAACAGAAAACTTTTGTTCACGACACCTTCTCATGGACAAAAGTTTTTTATATTTTCAAAATTCAGACAATTTTACAAGTATGATATTTCGGAAACGGATGCTTATAACCCTCAGGAAGCCCTGAAAAAAGCACAAAAATATGCCGCAAAGATTTACGGTACAAATTACACTTATTTTCTTACAAACGGCTCAACATCGGGCGTAATAGCCGCGGTTTTGGCTTGCACCGTACCCGATGATAAAGTTCTTATTTGGGATAATGCTCATATCTGCCATTCTAACGCCGTAAAGCTTGCAGGTTGTGAACCTGTTTTTTATAGTGTTGATGAAGATAAAAATTGGGGAATTCCTTTTGCCGTAACTGCCGATGTAATTGAAGAAAGACTTAAAAAAGATAAAATCAAAGCAGTCGTAATTACTTCCCCCACTTACGAAGGTAATATTGCCGATGTCGGGAAAATTAAGTCAGTATGCGAAACTTACGGTGCGTATTTGATTGCAGACGAAGCTCACGGGGCGATTTATCCTTTCAGCGAAAAACTTCCCGAAAGTGCCGTAAAAATAGCCGATTTTACGGTTCAATCCCTGCATAAAACCGCAGGCGGTTTAAATCCGACGGCATTGCTGCATTCCTGCTGCAAGATAGACCCTGAAAATGCTTTGAAAATGATTAATACAACTTCCCCTTCGTATCCTCTTTTAGCCTCGGTTGAAAAAAATATAAGATATCTCAACAGTTCAAAATGCAGAAAAAAAATAGATGAACTTGTTGAAAATATAAATTTGTTAAAAAAAGAGTGCGGTTTGTCGAATTTTGGCGGCAGCGACCCTTTAAAAATTCTCGTAAAAGTCCCCGATTTGAAGGGGCATGAACTTTCCCAAATTTTGTATGAAAAGTACAATATAGAAGATGAAAAGACCAATGAAGTATCGACAATGTTGTTATGCGGCATAGGCACCGATTTAAAAAAGACGGAAAGACTAAAACGTGCCTTGAAAAAAATTCTGTCAAAACACAAATGTGAAGTGTAACATCAAATGTAACAAAATGTAAATATTACTTTAAAATCCCCGAAACCCTTGATATACTGCTCATAGCATAGCATAGCATAGCATACGTGCGTGCGTGGCAACTATTTCCGCCATTTTGTTTTTAAATATACGTAAGGGAAATCGATTTTAGCCGAAACAAATTTAAGAAAACAAATCAGCAGTTTAAGAAAAACGAAAGGGGAAAATATTATGTCAATATTATTAAATGTTATTAGTAAAATCGTACGCGAATTACCTAATATGCAGGGTGCAGCAGGCAGAGTGACTTTAACTGCCAAACAATTGCAAGCTTATTGCAGAAACCCGAAGCAACAAGAATTGTTGCAGACTTTAATGAAATATTGTAAAGAACCGACTTTAGAGGTTGGATATAAAGCAAAATCAAATTATTCTATCGCGGGATTAAGATTAAAAGACGGCAAAAATGTAGTCGGACAAGGTGCTATATCAATAGCAAATCCCTGTACAAATCAGGCGGTAATTAAAACCAAAATGAGTGCAGGTAAATCATATATTGATGGGTTTATCGATGGCGGAAAACCGGAAGATATAACAGATATGTTATTTAATCTGCAGCGTAAAGACGGTGCAATAAATCTTAAAGCCCGAATAGGCAAAGCTATGAGATGTGATGCCGGTATTCAAGAGGGTGATATGCTTGACTTCGCAAAGGCAACTAATGCAGAAAGCTTTTTGAAAAGTTGGGTTAAGGCTAATAAAGTACTTTCTGACAGGGTCGGTCGTCCAATGGTTGATTTTCGTGAAGCATTTCGCGGCGAATATGATCCGTATATAAGGTTTGCAAAAAAATATAGTCCTGATAATGATATTAAGTTCGTTATGAAAACAGATAATAAATTATCAAGTAAACAACTTACAGATTTATTTAACAAAAGCTACGAAAGATAAGATATAATAAATAATATCTTTGGAATTAAATTTAAACACCCTGAATAAGTAATATTCAGGGTGTTTTTAAAGTATTAAAAAACGGAGTAATAGGGATTTGAACCCTAGATGCAGGTTGCCCCACATAACACCTTAGCAGGGTGCCGCCTTCAGCCACTCGGCCATTACTCCTTGTTCGTTTGTATTCTTATAATATCATAAATATTTTTTTTGAAAAGTAGTTTAAAAATTTTTATTTATAGTTTATAATACTGTAAGATAACAGAAAGGTATATTTATGATAGAAATGAAAGTTATGGGAATAGCCCTTGATACAAGAACAGGTTCACCGATAGTGGTTTTGCACGATAAAAATAATCGAAAAGCTTTGCCGATATGGATTGGCTCTGCCGAAGCCAGTGCTATTATAAGAAAAATAGAAAACCTTAATGTTTCCCGTCCCATGACACATGATTTGATTATAAATATTATTGAAAAAGCCGGCTATACCGTCCAAAAAATTGAAATTAATGATGTGGAAAAAGACACTTACTATGCGACGATATTTTTGCAGAATAATTCAGGGCAGACTCTGGAAATAGATTCCCGCCCCTCCGATGCAATAGCCGTTGCAATAAGAGTTGACGCACCTATCTTCGTGACGGCTAACGTAATTTCTAACGGCTCTGTATCAACCGATACCGCTAAAGACGAAGAAGAAGCACAAGAGTTTAAAAAATTTGTGCAAAGTATAAAACCGTCAGATTTTGAAAAATTATTAAAGGATAACGACCATCACGAAAGTGACCAGTAATTGATGAATTTTCATTGTAAAACGCCGTTGGTTTAATGATTTTGAACAGGGAGTTTAATTAATCAAATTCCAAATCTTTTATGTTTTCTACATCTTTTGAACTTTGCCAATTTACATTTTGTTAGCTATCTGGCAATATACACAACCGGTTTCACTAGCATAAGAGGTTTTAATTTACTATTAAAACAGAATTTGAGCAAATATGCAAAAAAGAAAAACAATAATGATTGACCTTGATGGGGTTTTGAACATGTATGACGGAAAATTTTAACAAAGGTATTTTTTCATGTTATAATTTCTTTGAAAAATGTTTATTATAGTGGGGGATTAAAAATGGGCAAATTGCAAATTCATCAAATAAGAAATGCTACAATAATTGTTACATACAACAACAAAAGATTTCTGATTGATCCGTGGCTTATGCCAAAGGATTATATGGCGGGGTTTGACGCAGGTTTGAATTCTCAAATCAGACAGCCAAGAGTTGAACTTCCGATTCCTGTTGAAAAAATCGTTGATGTTGATGCGGTTATTCTTACTCATTACCACCCCGATCACTGGGATGATTTCGCCGCTAAGGCAATTAATAAAAATATTCCATTCTTTGTTCAGTCGGAAACTGATAAAAAATTAATCGAAAATTTAGGGTTTAAAGATGTAAGAATTATAAAAGAAAACGGAACTGATTTTGAAGGAATAAAATTATATAAAACCAACTGTCAGCATGGAAAAAGAGAAACCGTTAAACCTTTGTGCGAACAAGTCGGAATGCCTTACGACGCAATGGGTGTGGTTTTCAAATCAGAAAATGAAAAAACTCTCTATGTCGCAGGCGATACTATCTGGTGTGAAGAAGTAAAAGAAGCACTTGATAAATTTCATCCTGAAATTATTGTTACAAATTCATGCGGTGCAACTGTTATAAACGGCGAACGACTGATTATGGATAAAAATGATATGAAAGAAATTTCATCATATTCTAAAAATTCGGTTATAATTGCAAGTCACATGGATACGGTTAGCCACTTAACGGTTACAAGGGACGATATTAAAAATTTGAAATTGAAAAATGTCATAGTGCCTGATGATAATGAAATATTGGTTTTTTAATAAATTTAAAGGAAAAAATATGATTGAAAGCATAAGATAATCTTGAATCTATATCTAATTTTTGTTTAGCTGAACATAATGGTTAGTCGGACATTCTTGAAGGATACCCGCTTCTTGACCAAATTACTCAATTAACTACAATTAATTTTTTATAAGCATGTTGGTTAGGCATTGCTGTCCAACAACTTATATTTTACCTTAAAGATTTGTTGGGGTAGAACCCCCAACTTATATTTTACTTCCACGGGTTGCAATCATCTGGGAATTTCCAGCCGTTGAGCTGTGCTTTCTTTAAACAAGGAAGATTTTCTTCGTTACCGTCCCAATCACCACCTATATCAGGTTCAAATCCTTTACCTAAAAAGTATTTACAACGATTTCCTTTACAATAAGAAGTATAAAAATGAAATTTAAAACGGTCTTTTCCGTCGGTCTGATATTTCTCATCATTATAATGTGAACCAACGGGGTAGAATATAACATCTCGTGAACCATAAGTAAACAAAACTGTTGAGCCGTTTTGAAAATCCACCTTTAATGCGTTGTTATTATAAGTATATTTGAAATTCTCAATAAATTCATATCCGTTGATTTTCAAGTAAGGTTTAAAATACTTTTCAAATGGGAGAACAATACATTCTTTACTATATTCAGGTGTACAAAATTCAAAACCCCAAGTTTTTTTATCTCCATTGTCAATTTCTGAAAGTTGAATAGCCTGATTTATCATGCTATAAAACATTTTCAATCTTGTTTCCGCTACATTTTGATTGTATTTGTTAATCAATGTCGGAATCGTTAACGCCGCAACAACACCTATAACAGCAAGAGTGATTAAGACTTCTGCGAGTGTGAAACCTGATTTTTTCATCTTCTGCCTCTTTCTTTCAAAAACATTATACAACAAAGTATTCAATTATGCAATACTAATTATATTCAAATATTAAATATATATAAAAAATGTTTATTTGACTACAATATTGAGTATGAAAGATTTCAGACCCATAAAGACAGAAAAAACGGTTATTAGCATAAGAATGGATATGGATTTGTTGAAAACCATAGATAAACATTCGCAAGAAACCGATATCAGCCGTAACGAATTTATAGTTCAATGTATTGAATATGCGTTGAATAATTTAAAAAATTAGCATTGGACGAAAAATTATTTAGAATATTTTCGGCTTTAAAAAAGCTTGTTTGTATCACCTGAGACTTGTTTTGGACTTGCTTACTTTGTTCACTCCGTCCGTCCGCAAATCCGCCGAACTCGAAATAGAGTTCTCGCCACTATCATCAGGCTAATAAAAAAGAGCCACATGAAGTGACTCTTTTTTATTAGCGGGAGACGAGGTTCGCTTGCATCGTAGGCGAGCGACACGAGCCTTACGAGGCAGGATACCCTGCGGGCAGAACTCCGTTTGCAGCGATTAACAAGAGCTGCAAACCCGAGTGAGAGTCTGTCTTCCGCAATAGTTAATAAAAAAGAGCCACATGAAGTGACTCTTTTTTATTAGCGGGAGACGAGGCTCGAACTCGCGACATCCTCCTTGGCAAGGAGGCATTCTACCACTGAATTACCCCCGCATATTTGCGTTACTATTTTATTATACATAAACAATTTTTTTTTGCAAGTTCTTTTATACGGTTTCTGTTTGCAAATCTTTACTGTCAAGTGAATGAACATCAATTTCTATTTTGTCCGCAAAAACTTTATTTAATTTATTTATTAAATCGTTGTCCGTAGATACCCAGAAAATTGAGGAGGTAAGTATTTTTACTTCTCCTTCGTAATCTTTTGTACGGATTACCACGGGGTCCGAACCCTTGTATTCGCATAATATGTTTTTTAACAATACCATTTCTTCAAATGTAAGTTCTTCTTTGCATTTTATAGTGAAAATATTAGAATTTTCCACCGTTTTTACGGTTTCTACAATTACCATAGGTGCTTCATCTTCGTTACGTTTACTTACCTTACCGGAAATGATTACACGCTGCTCACTTTTCAAAATATCACCGTATTCGGCTATTTTGTTATTAAATGCAAGAATATCCGCTTTGCCTGTCAAATCCTCCATGGTTATAAAACGTATAAACTTTGAAGGGTCTTTTTTTAACGGACTTTGTTTTGTCGATGTTATTAAACCGCATATAGTAATAAATTTGTCGTGAGGTAATTCAGGTATTTCGGAAATTTTATGTGTCATAAGAAACGGCAATTTATCCCGAATTGTGGACAAAGGATGACTTGTGACATAAAATCCCAAAAATTCTTTTTCAAATATTTGAAGCTGTCTTTCGCTGTATTCTTCATCGCTGCCTGCAAGTTGGAATTTAACATCATCAACTTCCGATGTGTCACCCAGCATATCAAATAAGCTTGCCTGACCTGACTCTTTTGCTTTTGCTTCATTTGCCGCGGTTGCAAGTATATAATCAATGTTGTCCATAAGTTGCTTACGGCTTTTTTCAATATTAGAAAAGGCACCTGCTTTTATTAAACCTTCCAATGTCTTTTTGTTGCAGCATTTGGAATCAAGTCGTTTGCAGTAATCATATATTGACTTAAAATCACCGTTTTTTTCGCGTTCTTGAATAATAGTTTCCACAACACCTTCTCCGACCTGTTTTATGGAAGTTAAACCGAAACGTATATTGTTTTCGTCAGGTGTAAATTCCGAATATGACTTATTTATGTCGGGCGGCATAACTTTTATACCGTTTTTTTGTGCTTCTTCAATATATAATTGTGTTTTTTCCTGATCCCCCGCAACACTTGTTAATAATGACGCAAGATATTCTACGGGATAATGACATTTTAAATATGCCGTTTGATATGCGACAAAGGCATAAGCCGCAGAGTGTGACCTGTTAAAGCAGTATTCCGCAAATTTTTCAATTTGTTCAAATAAAGCGGTGGCATCTTTTGATGACATTCCGTGTCTTGCGGCACCTTCAACAAATTTTCCTTTTTGTTGTGCCATTTCATCAAGTTTTTTCTTACCCATCATACGGCGTACCATATCTGCCTGTCCGAGTGTATAGTCCGCAAGGATTTGGAAAACCTGCATAATTTGTTCCTGATATACAATTGTTCCGTATGTGTCTTTTAGCACGGGAATAAGACTCGGATGAGGGTAGGTAATTTCTTTTCTGCCATGTTTTCTTTCGACAAAGTCATCTACCATGCCTGCCTGAAGCGGTCCCGGACGAAATAATGCGACAAGTGCACCTAAATCTTCAAATACATCGGGTTTTAAATCTTTTACCAGTTTTTTCATCCCTGATGATTCTAATTGGAAAACCCCGTCAGTGTCGCCTTTTATTAACATGTCATAAGTAGGTTTGTCGTCCAGAGGAATTTTATCAATATCAAATTCTTTTCCTTGCCGTTTTTTAATCAGAGCCATGGTTTTATGAATCATTGTGAGGTTACGCAGACCTAAAAAGTCCATTTTTAAAAGCCCGAGTTTTTCCAAATCGGCCATGGGATATTCGGTTACGATAATACCGTCTTTGGAGGGCTGTACGGGAACTATTTCATTTAAAGGTTTATGTGCTATTATAACTCCCGCTGCGTGTGTTCCTGTATTGTTTTTTATACCTTCTATGGCTTTTGCCATATCGACAAGTCGTTTAACTTCAGGATCAGCATCATACAGTTTTTTTAATTCCATTCCGTCTAGTAAAGCATCGTCGATATGTGTTTTCGGCTCATTGGGTATCAGCGAAGCAAGTTGATTACTTCTCGCGTAAGGTATGTCAAGCACTCTGGCAACCCCTTTCATTGCGGCTTTAGCCGCATAAGTTCCGAAAGTTATTATCTGACAAACTTTGTCTGCACCGTATTTTTGTGCAACGTAATCTATTACTTCTCCGCGGCGTTCAATGCAGAAGTCTATATCTATATCAGGCATGCTGTATCGTTCGGGGTTAAGAAATCTTTCAAACAACAGATGATGTCTTATCGGGTCGAGTTCCGTAATCTTTAAAGCGTAAGCCACAACAGAACCCGCCGCAGAACCTCGTCCGGGACCGACGGGAATTCCGTGGGTTTTTGCAAAATGTACAAAATCCCATGTGATTAGAAAATATGCGGAAAACCCCATTTGCTCAATAATACTTAATTCATATTTAACACGTTCTTCTATTTCGGGCGGAATTTTACCGTATCTCTCTTTTAGCCCTTCATGAACTATGTAATCAAGATAACTTTCTGCCGTATGACCTGCGGGAACTTCATAGTGAGGAAGGGGACTTTTACCCATTTCAAGTATTAAATGACATTTGTCGGCGATTTCAACTGTGTTTTTTATACATTCGTCAAAAACTTTCGTATCAAGCCAACGGAAACTGTCTCTCAATTCGGTCGGAGTTTTCACATAAAATTCGTTGTTAGGGAAATGAAAACGGTTTTCATCCGATTTAAGAGCATTTGTTTGAAGGCAAAGAAGGGTGTCATGCCAATCGGCATCCTCCTTTTTAAGATAGTGAGAGTCGTTTGTTATTATCATTTTAATATCAAGTTCATTTGCAAGCTTGATTAATTCGGGATTGGTTCTCTTTTGTTCGTCAAGCCCATGGTCTTGAAGTTCAATGTAATAATCCTCTTTAAATAAATCTTTATATCGTTTTGCGGTATTTTTTGCAGCCTCATAGTCATTTTTTAATAAATTTTGCAAAACTTCCCCGCCAAGGCATGCCGAAGAACAAATCAAACCGTCATGGTATTTTTCCAGTAACTCAAAATTTATTCTCGGTTTGTAATACATACCTTCACAATGAGCAATGGAAACAAGTTTTACCAAATTCATGTATCCGGTTTTGTCTTTTGCGAGTAAAACAAGGTGATAAAGCGGATTGTGGGAAAAATCTTTTTCCGTAATATCACCGTCATGAACGTAAAATTCACAGCCTATAATCGCTTTTACACCTGTTTCTTTTGCCGTTCTGTAAAATTCTATGGCACTGTGCATTACGCCATGGTCTGTTATGGCAACAGCGGGCATGTTATTTTCTTTTGCAAATTCACATAAGGCTTTAACCTTTATAGCCCCGTCCAAAAGTGAGTATTCACTGTGCAAGTGCAATGGTACGTAAGGTGTATTCTTCTCCATAACAATATCGTATCATGCTTAAATAAAAAAAACTTTTATTGTTAAATAATATTATTCTTTGTTATTTTCGATAGTTTTGTTAATCATTTCAAGCATTTCGTCTTTTAAGTATTTTGGCGAACAAAGAACGCATTGTTCACCGTATCTCATTAATCTTTTTAACAGAGAATTTTTATCTTCATTTTTGTTTATTATAACAAGCCAGCCGTCGTTATCGTAACCTTCGCTGTGTTCCCATTCGCGAAGTTTATAGTTTTTAGCCAGTCTGTTTTTTAGTTTAAAAACACTTGTTGTGGGGCTTGAATATTTTGCGGTGCTTTCACGAAGCTGGGTTATGGAAATTATTTTATCCAGCGGTATATCCATAACTGTATTTGAACTGTCAATATTTACCGATAAAAATGTTTTCTTCTTTATGTATTTTAATTCTACTGGTGAACATACCAAACTTACTTCCTGCTCCGTAATATTTTTATATATAACCTCTATTTTTCTTTTATCCTGACAATAGGATTCACATTTTTCAATTTGTTTTTTTAATTCTGTTGACAAAAAAGAAAAATCTATGGTTTTTGTTGAATTTAATGCAGCTGCTTTTTCTTGGGTAAGGATGCTGTACCTTATCTCCAGTGCATTTATAAAAAATTGAATATTCCTAAAATTCTTACCTTTAGGCATTATTTCAAGTGTTTCTTTAAAAATGTTGATTATTTTTAAATCGTCCATGTTAAAATCAATTTTATACGGCAAATTTTTTATGAAAAAGTGATTTTTTTGCTTCTGAACTGTAATTCCAAGAATTCTTAAAGTATTAAGATACTTGTTAAGTGCAACATTGGGATTAGACCTGCCTACGGTTTTGTTGTCTGTAAATAGTGTTATTACTGTATTGTAGTCAACGGGTTCTTTTAACAGTAGTTTTAAAAATTCAAACATTTTAACGCAAGAGTCGTTATATTTTTCACTCAATTTAGTCATTAAGATACCCTGCTTTCATTTGTTCGAGTTTTGCAACAAATTCTTTTCGGTAAGAGTCAGGATACAGAATTTTGCAATTTGGTCCGTAATATAGTAATCGCTGCCGTATTAAAAACTCATTTGATGATTTTAATTCCACAATAAGTTTATTTTTATTTTTTTGAATTACTTTTTCAATATCCGTAAAAGTTAAATCCGGAGAATTTAATTTAAGTTCTATTCCTACCGTAATTTCTTTCAGATTAACGGGAACGGTTTTGAACGGTTGGACTTTTTTAATTTTCAAAATTCTTGATACTAAAAAAGAAGCATATTCCATATATTCTAAACCTGTGCCATACAAATAAATTTTCCCGTTATTGTATTCTAATTTATCCGTTAAAATGTCAATTGTTTTATGCCCTGAATTAGGTGAATTGTATAAAACCGTAATTTGTTCTTTTTTATCACAGCATTCAATTAAATCATTAATAATATTTTTATCAATTTCTTTTAGCACTGATGCTTTGAGAAACAATTCTTTGAAGTTTTTATTGTTAATGTATTTTGTCAGTTTTTCAAAAAAATTTTCAAGTTGTACGAGTTCCATAACGGAAATATTTTTGATTATATTTTTATATACCTTAAGCACGCTCTGTATTTGCTCATTACTGAAGCTTAATTCAAAAGGATGCGATACTATCGAATATTTAGAAATATTATTAATCTTCTCTCTTTTTATAGTACAGCCTATTCTTTTCAGAGAAGTAATATATACTCTCATAGTGTCAACAGAGATAGTATCGGGTAAAAATTCATATTTTGAAAGGTATTTTTGTATTTCATCGTAAGATTTCGGCGACTCAATAAGGAGTGAAAACATAACCAGAGCCTTGAAGCCCGTAAACGACATGAGATTATAAGTTACAGTATTATCTGTCAAAAAATGTTTCATACACCCGTCCCTTACAAAATATATTTTACAATAAAATTAAAGAAAAATCCTGTCATGCCTTAATGTTGTTACAGAAAATTTTATTATAATTTTATTTTGTCAAGAAAAATCGATTAAAATTTTTACCTAATTTCATTAAATTTTCTTCATTAAGATTTAAGAACTTGAATTTTTTCTGGTGTGACAAGGGGCATGCTTAATTGTAAAAAATAATTAATTTTTTTTTACTTGTCAAGCATGTAACTTAGTTTTACATTTATATACAAGGTTAGTGATTAGGGATTTGTTTAAATTAAAAATCAACTTACCGATTTGATAGTAACAAACGGCTACCGGCTGAATTTAAGAATTGTTGGACAAAGAAACAGAGGTGATGGCAAAAGCAGTCCGATTAAGTAAATGAGAATATGTTTACAACTGCAAAGGATAAGATTAGGGATAATTAAAATACAGAGAGATTTGGAGAATAAAAAAAATTGCGTTGGAGAATTTGGGGAAGATAGTTGTAAACGTAGATTACAAGCTTGCGGTTTCGCAAGCTTTTTTATATTATATAGTTTATGAGCGATGAGTTGGATATAAAACGGGTTATAGGTTTAATGTCAGGTACATCATGCGACAGCATTGACGCGGGGTTATGCGAAGTTTATCCCGACTTGAGAGTCAAACTTATAGACGGAATTAATTTTAAATATCCCGAGCATATTAAAGCTAAGATTTTTAATTTATTTTCTCCGGATGCAAAGGTTTCCGACTTGTGCAAAATGAATTTTGTCGTGGGTAAATGCTTTGCGGATGCTTGCAATATATTAATATCTGAGCATGGGAAACCCGATTTTATTGCAAGTCACGGACAGACCGTATATCATTATCCTTTTGATGATAAACTCGATGGTATTTCAGAAAAAAGTACCTTACAAATAGGAGAAAGTTCAATAATAGCCAAAGAAACAGGCTGTATGACAATTTCCAATTTCAGAGAAGCGGATATTGCGGCAGGCGGTGAAGGTGCTCCGCTGGTTTGTTTTGCTGATGAAAAGTGGTTTAGCCCTTTAAAGAAAAATATGCTTATCCAAAATATCGGCGGTATATCGAATGTTACCGTTATTAGCCCGCAAACCCCCGTATTCGGCTTTGACACAGGTCCCGGAAACATGATTATTGATTACTGTACGCAAAAATATTTTTCTCAGTCTTATGACAAGGACGGAAAAATAGCCGCTTCGGGTAAGATTTCACAAAGCTGGCTTGAATGTTTAATGCAGGATGATTATTATTGTAAAAATCCTCCCAAAACCACGGGACGTGAGTATTTTTCGGCACAATATATTGAAAATGCCCTTAAGTTTGCACCCGAAAACCCTGCTGATATTATAGCTACCGTTACCGCACTTACGGCAAAAACTGTTGTATCGGCTTATGAAAGATTTATTTTCCCCGATATTGACGTAAAAGAAGTTGTTATAGGAGGCGGCGGGGCTTATAATCCTGTTATAATGAATTATTTACGTATGTTCCTGCCTGATAACGTGTTGTTAAAAACTCATGAAGATTACGGGATTTCAAATAATTTTAAAGAAGTAATGGCATTTGCTCTGCTGGGGTACTGCAATTACTACGGTATTCCTTCTAATTTACCCTCATGTACAGGTGCCGATAAGAGAGTTATACTCGGTAAAGTTACCTATTGCTGATAATTTGTTTTATATATAATTGTTAATATTTGTAAATTAAAAATTACTTTAAGGGCAAATATTTTTATTTTCGAATATTTAATAAATGGAAACAAAAGGAGAAAACAATGACAAATAATATTACATTTACTTCAATGCGTAAGCCGTTCGGGATTGTTCGCAGAAATGCAGTTCATTCGAAATTTTTGGCTAATACATCAGAAGCTTTGAAAAATGTTCAAGCATCAAATATGCATGGATACGTTTCGCCGGGTGCATATTTCGGCAGACCTTTAAATGTTATGAATGACTATAACAGCAATATAGCTTCTTACAATGCATCAAGAAAAATTATTCCTTTTTTTGCGGAAAAAAGTGAACAAGCTGAAGAATTAATCCCTGCTTTTAGCTTTTTCGGTTAATATAATCATTAAAAGCATCAGGAATATATCTGACTGTATCGGAGGCAAGTACTCCGTATTCGGTCAGATTATTTTTTGCCAAATCACCTGCAAGTCCGTGTAAATATACCCCCAAACATGCAGCATCAAATAAATTCATCTTTTGAGCAATTAATCCCGCAATAATTCCCGATAAGACATCACCGCTTCCCGCTTTTGCCAGTGCATTTGAACCTGTTGTGTTGTAATATATTTTTCCGTCAGGGGAAGTTACGATAGTTCCGTGAGATTTAAGTACGGTTATGCAGTTGTATTTTTCGCTGATGTTTTTCGCCGAAAGTTCCATGTTATCAAGCACATATTCAAGACTGCAATGTAAAAGTCTTGATGCTTCTTTCGGATGCGGGGTAAAAACTTTTTTTTCGGGTAATTTAATGCTTACTTTTGCGATAATGTTTAAACCGTCGGCATCAATTACGGCGGGAAGGTTTCGGGCGTATTTTAGGGTTTTCTTTAGCAAATTAACTGCTTTTAATGATGTTGAAAGTCCGCAGCCTGTAAGTAATACGGTGCTTGTTGCCGCTAATTCGGGGATTTTATTTGTTTTTGCAAGTACGATTTCGGGTGAAAGTACGCTGACTGTACTTAAAACATTTTCATCGGAAGCCAGTACCACATATCCTGCCCCCGATTTGAGTGCGGATATTGATGAAAGATAAGCCGCTCCGGGCATGTATTTGCTCCCCGATACGTTCAGTATTTTGCCGAATGTGCCTTTATTTGAATTTTCATCTCTGTGCGGTAATTTTGGCAGTTTATAATCCATTTTGTCTTATAACCTCGTAAACTACTATAGCCGCGGAATTTGAAAGATTTAGACTCCTTTGTCCTTCCGCCATGGGAATTGTAATGGCGTTTTTGTCTTTTACATATTTTTCGGGAAGTCCTCTGGTTTCCGGCCCGAAAACAAGAAAATCACCTGACTTAAACTTTATATCGGTATATTTTTTGTCGGATTTGGTCGTCAAAAAATAAAAATTGGAATGTTTGTTGTTTTGAAACAGTTCTTCCAAAGTTTCAATTTTTTGTATGTTAACGCTGTTCCAGTAGTCAAGTCCGGCACGTTTTGTGTATTTGTCCGATAATGAAAACCCTAATTTACCTACAAGATACAAATTTGCACCGGTACAAGCACAAAGTCTGGCAATGTTGCCCGTATTTTGCGGAATTTCAGGTTCATAAAGCACAATATTAAGTTCCGTCATACAAATTTTTATATCAAAAAAAGTATTAAATCGCAAATTTTGTATTTACATCATTGTTTAGAATTTCTTGACAAAAGTTAAGAAAAGTATATAATTATGTTTATAAAATAAAAAAATAGGG
>CANPZB010000040.1 GCA_947588755.1 Candidatus Gastranaerophilales bacterium
AAAATTCGCACGACAAAACGAGGGACAAAAATTTATCCCTTTAAAATTACCCCAAAAACAAAAAACGGCTAAAACGCAGTCATAGAGCGGGTTTACAGACTCGGGGGGGGGGTGAATGCTAAAACTTCAAAATTCGATTTTTTCATAATTTTTTCATTAACTCCCAAATTTTCGGGGCTTCGCACCAATGTACTTCCCGATTGAAATATTTCAACCTTACTCTATCATTATAACATATATTTTGAAGATTTCAAGTGCAAATATATATTAAACTACATTACCGCTTCTTTACATTCGGCACATATACCGTTTTCATCCAGTTTACGATATTTCCAACAGCGGCAGCATTTTTCGCCTTCAGCTTTTGTAACCCATATTGTATAACCGTCTTCGATATGTTCATTCAGTACATTTTCGGGTTTTGTATCCGAGATATAAGCTTGTGAAGTTATAAATATATTGCAAAGCTCATCTTGATTTGATTTTAATATTTCGTTGTCCTGTGCGTTTATATACACCGCAACTTCAAGAGAACTGCCGATTTGCTTGTCTGCTCTGAGCGGTTCTATGGCACGGGTAACAATTTCTCTGATTTTCAAAATTTGAGCAAATTCGCTTTCCAAAGAATTATTTGTCCAAGCAGGGTTAACTTTTGGCCACTCGGAAAGCAGAACACTTTCCAGACCGTTTTTCTGTGCCGTCGGAACGCTCATCCAAATATCTTCCGCCTGATGAGGCATTACGGGAACAAGTATTCTCACCAGTGTTTGTAATATTTCATACAAAACCGTTTGACAAGCACGTCTGGACAAAGATTTTTTACCCGCCGTATATAATCTGTCTTTTACAATATCAAGATAAAAAGAACTTAAATCCACTGCCGCAAAGTTTTGAAGCTGTTGGAAATATTTATAAAACTCATAATTATCAAAAGCTTCCGTTACATTTTCTATAAGAATATTTAACTTATGCAGAGCAAATTTGTCGATAGGTTTAAGTTTTTCATACTCAACATAATCTTTTTTCGGGTCAAAATCAAACAAATTCCCTACCAAAAATCTTGCGGTATTACGTGTTTTTTTAAATATTTCGGCAAGCTGTTTAATAATATTGTTACCGATTTTCGTATCATTTCTGTAATCTACCGATGCAGCCCACAGTCTTAGTATATCAGCACCGTAAGTCTTAATAATTTCATCGGGTCTGATGTAGTTACCTAAAGATTTTGACATTTTTCTTCCGTCCTCGCCGAAAACAAAACCATGAGTAAGCACGGTTTTGTATGGTGCAATACCTTCCGTAGCTATTGCCGTTAAAAGCGACGACTGGAACCAACCTCTGTGTTGATCGGAACCCTCAAGATACATTTCAACGGGTATATTCCCGAGTTCTTCCTGCCGTTTGCTTACAACCGCACGCCATGAAATTCCCGAGTCAAACCAAACATCCATAATGTCATTTTCTTTTGTAAAATGGCGTTTGCCACATTTGGGGCAAACAAAACCTTCGGGAAGAAGTTCTTCTGCCGAATATTTAACCCATGCATCGGAACTTTCTTTTTCAAAAATTGAAGCGACGTTATTTATTGTTTCGTCGGTTACGATAACTTCACCGCAGTCCTGACAATAGAATACCGGAATAGGCACGCCCCATGCTCTCTGGCGGGAAATACACCAGTCGGTTCTTCCCGCAACCATGTTGGAAATTCTTGCCTGTCCGCCGGCAGGTATCCAGTTAACGTCTTTAATTGAATTGAGTGCTTCATCTCTGAATTTATCCACTTTTACAAACCACTGCGGAGTTGCACGATATATAACAGGATTTTTGCATCTCCAGCAATGCGGGTAACTGTGAGAAATATCTTGTTGCTTTAGCAAAGCACCGCAATTTTGGAGTTTTTCTATAACGACGGAATTTCCTTTGTAGTAAGGAATGCCTTCCAAATCTTTGTCGTTAACGGCATCTGTCCATACGCCTTTACTATCGAGCGGTGAAAAGACTTCTATGTTATAACGGCATCCGACTTCGTAGTCCTCAAGACCGTGTCCCGGAGCGGTATGAACAGCACCCGTACCTGCGTCCAGCGTAACGTGTTCTCCGAGAATTATGGGTGATTTCCTGTTTACAAGCGGGTGAACGGTATTCAATAACTCTAAATCCTGACCGATACACGAGCCGACTATTTTTATGTCATTTTCTTCCCACCCGACATCATTTAGAAAACTTCCCAAGAGTTCTTGTGCCGCAACGTAAACTTCACCTTTGTATTCAAAGAAAGTATATTCAAATTTCGGGTGCATGCTTATTGCCATGTTGGACGGAATTGTCCACGGAGTTGTGGTCCAAATAACCGCATAAACGTTTTTCCCGTTCAAATCAACGATTTTATTAATCTTTTGAGTACTTTCTTCGTCAAACTTAAACCTTACATATATTGAAGTTGAAGTATGATCTGCATATTCAACTTCGGCTTCCGCAAGTGCCGTTTCACAGGAAGCACACCAGTAAACGGGTTTCATCCCTTTTTCAATATAACCTTTTTTATACATTTCGCCGAAAACTCTGACCTGTTCGGCTTCATATTGCGGATTAATTGTCAAATACGGATTATCCCAGTTTCCGAGAATACCGAGACGTTTAAACTCGCTTTCTTGTCCTTTTAAGCTTTTTTGTGCATATTCTCGGCATTTTTGTCTTAATTCCGCAGGTGTAACCGCACTTCTTCCGCCTTTAATATTTTTTACAACGGCATTTTCTATGGGCAGACCATGACCGTCATAACCCGGAACATAAGGCGTATAATAGCCCGATTGTGATTTGTATTTAAGTAAAATATCTTTAAGAATTTTATTCAAAGCGGTTCCCACGTGAATTTTTTCGGAACTCAAATACGGAGGGCCGTCATGAAGTATAAATTTATTTGTTTTATCTCTTTGTGAAATTATTTTTTCGTAAATATTATTTTCCTGCCAGAATTTTTGGATTTCCAATTCCCGAACCGTAGCGTTTGCACGCATGGCAAGCGTTGTCTGCGGAAGATTTAAAGTATCTTTATATTCAACTTTTGTATTTGTTTCATTACTCATAATAGTTTCCTCATTTTAAACATTATTTTTGTCTGCGGTTTTTTGCTGCAGAATATTACGAATATCACTGGGCAAACTTTCTTCTTTAGATTTTTGCACAAATTCGTTCATCTTATTGTAATCAAACTGTTTTTCCCATCTTGCAATTACAACCGTAGCAACGCAATTCCCGATTAAATTAACTGTCGTTCTGCCCATATCAAGAATTTGGTCAATTCCCAGCAAAATTGCCACGCCCAAAATCGGTATATTAAAGCTTGCGAGTGTACCTGCCAGAACTACCAGCGAAACTCTCGGCACACCGGCAACCCCTTTGCTTGTAAGCATTAAAGCAAGCATTATAATAAGCTGCTGGTTTAAATCAAGGTTTATGCCGACGATTTGAGAAGAAAAAATTACCGCCATAGCAAGATAAAGCGTACTTCCGTCAAGGTTAAACGTGTAACCCGTAGGCATAACAAATGCGATAATATTCTTCGGAACTCCGAACCTTTCCATAATATCCATTGCTTTTGGGAATGCCGCTTCCGAGCTTGCCGTCGCAAATGCAAGTAAAGCCGGTTCTTGTAATGCTCTCAAAAGATTTCTGAAAGAAATATGAACAATTTTACAAACAATAAAAAGTACCAGCAAAACAAATATCGCAAGTGCAGTATACAAAGCACCTATGATTTTTGCATAATTTTTTAACACTCCCAGACCGTTTGCACCGATAGTTGAGGCTATAGCACCAAAAATCCCCAGAGGTGCAAAATACATAACATACTCGGTAAATTTAAACATTATCTGAGATACTGAATTGAGAAAATCAAGAACGGGTTTGGCTTTTTCTTTAACCGTACAAATAGCGAGAGCAAAAAATATGGAAAATACCACTATTTGAAGTAAATTCCCCTGTGCCATAGCATCAACAATACTTGTCGGAATAACAGTCGTAATCATTTCACTAACGGAAGTATGTGCATTACTTGCCGCCAAAAGCCCTGCCGCCTGCATTTGCAGTGCATGTGTAGTTGCACCGGTATTAAAATTCACACCCGGCTTGAATATATTTGCGGTAGTTAAACCTATTATCAAAGCCAGAGTGGTAACAATTTCAAAATATATAATTGTTTTTACACCGATTTTCCCGAGCCTTTTCGCTTCACCATGTCCCGAAATCCCTACAACCAGAGTGGCAAAAAGCAACGGAGCGATAATCATCTTTACCATTCTGAGGAAAATAACCGCAAACGGCTGCATTTTTACCGCTTTATCAGGCATAAAATGTCCGACAACGATACCGAGGATTAAAGCTAAAAATATTAAGGCTGTGAGTTTTGAGTGTTTCAAATAAAATTCCCTCTTTCAGTATTATATTATAAACATACTAAAAAAAGGAATTTTGTTTAAGAAATATTATAAATAAACCTGAATTTTTTACTACTTACACGGATAATCATCAGGCGGGCATAGCCCGTTTAACTCTCTGCAGACTTTTGTTAGAATTTATAAGGGTAATCTTTAGGCGGGCAAAGCCCGTTTTCCTCTTTGGAGATTTTGTTAAAACTTTAACGGGTAATCCTTCGGTATCTTCCAGCCGTTTTGTTGAATTAAGGCTGCACAGAAAACACGAGACCCACTTCCGTCTGCACAATTTGTTTTTAATGATTCATAATTGCCGTCCCAGTTATATTTATATGGTTCAAATCCTTTATTATAATTATGCTTCCAACCCCACGAAGTACTATTACATGGGTAGAATGAAAATGTAAATGCACATGTTCCCCAAGCTTTTGTTCCAAACGGACATTTGCTCGGGTTTACACGAAATACCCAATCTCGTGTATTGACAGGCTTTTCTGGCCCAAAACTCGTCCCATCTGACAAATATATTATTAATGCACCGTTGTAAGTAAATTCCTCTCTTTCTATATTCATATACGGTGCTAAATACTTATTAAACCAATTTTGGGCATTGGAAGAACCTTCAACAGGCTTACCGTCATCATCCAATTTAGCACCTTCTAAATCAGCATACCATTCACATTTATCACCGTTATCAACTTCAGAAAGAGCAACTGCCTGATTTATTGTTGAGTAAAATTTTCTTAACTTCGTTTCGACAACATGTCTTTTATAACTTTGTACAAGCATCGGAATTGTTAACGCCGCTACAATACCGATGATACCGAGGGTGATTAAAACCTCAGCCAATGTGAATGCGAATTTACGTGAAAGGTGAGTAGGTGAAAAGTGAAAGGTGAGAGGTGAGAAGTTCTTATAGGGTGCTAAAGCACCAAGACTACGCCTAAACCACCCCATATCATCCTGAACCCCACACATGTCATGCTGAACTTGTTTCAGCATCTTAGCTTTTTCAGGTCTTACCAACTTTTCCAAAATCTTCAAGTTTTTAATTTCTTCTTTCATTTTTTGTTCCTTTCTTTTTTTATTTATTATTTCTTTATTACTCTTTTATTTGTCATGCTGAATTCATTTCAGGGTCTTTCGTACAATTAAGATACTGAACCAATGCCACGAAATAAGATCCTGAAACAAGTTCAGGATGACATGTAAAGGGGTCACCATGACATTTGGAAAGTTCAGGGTGACATGTGCGGGGGTCATTCCGTACCATAACCTGTACAAAATGTCTGTTTGTAACGATAATGTATGTCTAAGACCCTGCCCGCATAGGGACATTTTGCACGAAATCAGAAGATTTCGGCAAAAGCAGTCAAACAAGTTCAGCATGACATGGTCGTTCAGGATGACATGGGGGATGACATGTGCGGGGTTTGCCATGGCATGGTCGTTAATAGTAACATGGTAAAAATTCCCATGACAAAACGAGGGATGTAAATTAATCCCTTTAAAATTACCCCAAAAACAAAAAACGGCTAAAACGCAGTCATAGAGCGGGTTTACAAACTCGGGGGGGGGGTGAATGCTAAAACTTCAAAATTCGATTTTTTCATAATTTTTTCATTAACTCCCAAATTTTCGGTGCTTCGCACCATAGTACTTCCCGATTGAATATTTCAACCTTACTCTATCATTATAACATATATTTTAAAGATTTCAAGTGGGGAGAAAAAATTTAAAATCCCAAAAAATCAAGTTTTTAACAAAGACTTTTGAGGGATATACTTATTTGCCGACAGTTATCACAAAGTCACGAAATTAAAACAAATAAAAATCAGACTATAGCAAATGTATTATGATAAGATTTCTTGTATGATTTTCTTCAAGCGGAAGTTGATAATCAATAATATCCGATATTTCCGCGTTATACTTCTTTAAAATATTTTTTGCCGAGTTAATTTCTTCTTCGGCTTTACGCGATTTGTAAGAAACGAAATAACCGTTTTTTCGCAAAAGCGGGAGAGCATATTGACAGATTTTGTCCAGAGATGCTACGGCACGAGATGTTATAATGTCGTATTTATCTTTTATGTTTTCCGCTCTGCCGCATATTGCGGTAAGATTTTTTATATTGAGTTCGGATTTAATATTTTCTATTGCATTAATTTTCTTTTGTATACTGTCAAGTGCAAATACTTCCGTTTCAGGATAAGAAAGTGCAATCGGTATTGCGGGAAATCCACCGCCCGTACCTATATCAAGAAGCTTTACATTTTGCTGTATTTGATATTTTTCAAAAAACTTTTCTATACTCAAACTGTCATAAATATGCTTTTCCCATAAATATTTTTTATCGTTTTTGGAAATCAAATTCAATTTGGAATTCTCTTTCAGGAAAGTTTCTGTATATTCGGTAAAAAATTCTTTATCTTTCATTTTCTGATTTTTCTATTTGCTTTTGCGTAATTCCAATTCTTTTATACGCATTTCTATTTTGAAAATATTGTCTTTGCTAAAATTATCTTTTGCCGCATTATATGCATTCAGATAGTATTTCAAAGCAAGTTCATTATTATTTTGTTTGAAATAAAAATCGCCCAGTGCTAAGTCGGCACTTGCAATGTATATTAACTCATTTAGTTCTTCTGCCGATAATTTTGCTTTCTTTAAATACTCAAGAGATTTTTGACTGTTAATATTTTCGTAAAGATGAGCGAGCCTCAATGAAGTTTGATAAATTCCGTTGTTGTTTTTAGTTGTTTCATCGGCTTTTAAACTTTCAAGGTAGTATTTTATTGCATAATCAGGTTTTGAAGTTTCCTCGTAAAGATTTGCAATATTTGTTAAAGCTGCAGCCAGACAGGTATTAATTTCGGGATTATTATCAATTTCAATACATTTTTTGTAATATTGAACCGCAAGTTGAGGATTATCGTTTTCATCAAGCGACATACCGAGTTTGTAGTACAGTTCCGACAAAACGGGTTTTTCAACTTCAAAATTGGCAATTTCGTTAGCTTTTTGGTAATATTGGCTTCGTTTTTCCGCGTTATTATCCTCTAAATTTGCAAGTAACAGATATGCTTTAACTTTCTGGTTTACATTTGCCGCAGGACTTTGAACAACCGAGTTGAGAATTTCTTGTGCCTTTTCGTGTTTAAAGGTTATGTAATGTATCTGTGCCAATTCTAGATTTATGTCATGAATTTTAGCTTCATCCCCCGCCGATTTGTAAAATTCCAATGCTTTTTCGTAATACCGTATGGCATTAAACCAATCGGAAAGTTCTTTGTAATCAAATGCCAGCCGTATATAAATTAACGGTAAAAACTTGTAATAATCATTATCATTTTCCAATTCAAGTGCTCTTAAATAGATTATGAGAGATTTTTGATAGTCATAATTGTCGTCAGACTGTTTGCCCGCATTGAGAAGCTGTATTAACGTAAGTCCCTTAATCTCAGCTTGTTCTTTTTCTTTTTTGATTTTTTTATCTATAAAATTGTTAATTGATGACGCGACGTTGTCCATAAAGTTTTTTTCTTCTTCTTCCGTCTCAAATACAAAAGAAAGGTTTTTAAGTTTGTCATCTTTTTCATGTTTAATTTCGTCAGCTGTTTGTTGTGCCGGTTTCGGTTTTTGCGGAATTGCGTTTCCGTATTCAAAATAAAATGCTCCGGAAAGTTGTTTATCCTGTATAAGCGGTTTTTTAGGCAAAAACATGTTGTGATATTCAATTTCTTTTCTCATGGTTTGTCGTGAAATCAGAATATCTCTTTCTAGCGGTTTGAGCGGCAACTGGGTTTCATAAAGTTCGCAGCACCCTCTGTGCAGTTTAACCGAAATATTTGTAGGTATTGAATTTTCCGCTATTGTCTTATAGTAATCTTTAAGGTAAATATTGTCCTTATTTTTGTATAAAATCATGTTTTCGACAAAAAATGATATTTTATTTTCGTCGTACAGATTGAGTGTTTTCAGAAGTTTTATGCTTATTGAATGCCTTATTGTCGTGAGAAGTCTGAAAAGATGTCCGCTCACGGGGTCAACAAAGGTTAATGCTTCGCGTAAAATGAAGTCATTAAATGACAAAAGGCTTTTGGTATGGGCGGAAAGAAAATCTTCCGGCGAGTAATTCCTTAAATTAATTATCGCAATTGAAAGTGCGGTATACAACCAGTAACCTCTTGTGTGTTTATAAAGTTCATCCGACAATGGACCGATTTGTTTAATATTGTTTGCACGTAGAAATTTTTCGAAAATATTTTTTTGCAATGCCTGAACAATAATTCTGCTGCAGCCCGCAATGTTTTCAAATTCTTCAACGTCAAAATTTCTTCCCGTAATAACAATTTTTATATTCTTTAGTGTGGTTAAATGACGAAGAAAACCCAGAATTTCAGGTTTGCTGTCTTTTAACAAATCATCAAATGAACTCAGGTATATAACTATCGGTTTTTCTATTGTTTGAAAGTATGCATTAATTTTTTGGGTAAAGTTTTCCGATTTGAGTTTGGGAACGGATATTATGTTTTGAATAGTGAGTTTTCGAAAACTTTCAAAAAATTCAAGAAGAATATCATCAAGGATAGTTGTTTCAAAACATGTGTAATCCAAAACTATACAGTCGGATGAAAGGTAATACATTGCTTCTCTTGCAATAAAATCCTTGCCCGTACCCATGAAACCCGATATTAACAATATTTGTTTATCGGAATTGAAAAATTTCAGAATATTTTCTATATTATCCGCATTATTTTCCAGTAAAAAAGGGTTTATGTTACTTTCACTTTTCAGAATAGTTTTTTTATCAATATTCTCTTGTATAAACCTGTATTCCATAAAGTAATTTTAATTTATTTCTTTAATTTTTGCAAATTTATTATTTAAAGAAATTGCACTTTATATTTTTTGATAGTACTATATTGTTGTTGAACTAATCCTGTCAACAAGAGGAACAAATGGAATTTTTAAGAAAACACCAGAGAATAATAATAGGCATTATTGCAATAACTTTTATAGCTTGGACTGTAGGTCTGATGATGCTTCCTTTAATTCTTAAATAGGTAAATCGTGACTGTAAAAAATATATCAGGGAAAATATTTATATATTTAATTTCGGTGCTTTTGATATTTGTGTCTTTTGCACCGCAGGCATCATGTGACCAATTGAATAATATTAAGAAAAAACAAAAAGTTACCCATGAAAAAATTAAGCACCTAAAGGTTCTTGAACATCTTGAAAAAAATAAACTTTATAAAAATCAGCAGAGATTGGAAGATGCTTCGGTATCTTTGCAAAATTCCAAGTCTCGATACAACAGTTTGGAAAGCAGTCTGGCGGGTCTTGAAAGAGATTTAAACAATTCCGTTGCGGAATATAACAAAGCTAATATTCAAATGCGGACAAGAATTCGTCAGGTTTTTAAAAATCAAAGAATAGGCATGTTTGATTTGATTTTTAATGCTAAAGACTTAAATTCTTTACTGGATGTTGTTTATTTTGAAAAAATTGTCCTGAAACAAGATTATAACCGTATGATTACGGTTAAAGTAAAATCGCAAAAAATAGCTAAAATGAAAGCAGATATAGAAGCAAGACGTGCAGAACTTGCTCAATCCATTCAGTCAATAAATTCACAGCAAAAGTATATAAAAAATGCTATTGCCAGAAATCAAAGCATGATAAACAAGTATAAAACCGACCGTGCGACTTATGAAAGAGCCGAGCGTGAATTAGCCAGACAATCGGCAAGCCTGCAAAGCATGATTAGTAAAAACAGCAGTTCTTCTACCGTAAAAATAACTTCTACAGGCTTTATGCGACCCATTGGCGGCAGAATAACGTCACCTTTCGGCTGGCGTACTCATCCCATATTTAACAGCCGTACATTCCATTCGGGTGTTGATATTGCAGGTCCGAATATGGGCAGTATCAGAGCATCCAATGCCGGAAAAGTTATTTATGCGGGCTGGTACGGCGGTTACGGCAAAGTTGTAATTTTGGACCATGGTACTATTAACGGTCATGCAATGACAACTTTGTATGCACACATGTCGTCAATAAAAGCTCAAAAAGGACAGTTTGTGCAAAAAGGTCAGGTAGTGGGCTATGAAGGTTCAACAGGTTACAGTACGGGACCTCATTGTCATTTTGAAGTCAGGATTAACGGAAAACCAAATAATCCGTTAAATTATATTTAAAGGAAACAATTTTGAAAATAAAACTCATAATATTGAATATAATTTTGTTAGCGGCTTTACCGGTATTTTCGGCTGAAGATATGTTTTCTTCTCCGGAAAGCCTTGAAAAACTTGACGAAATTTTTTATGAAGCACCGTTTATGGGTCAGCCCGATGTGAATGTTGTTGACCCCAAAAATTCGGATGAAAAACCTTCAAATGTTATGCCTTTGTTTAAAAAATACCGTATTAAGATGACGAATTATTTCAGAATGAGGGATTTAAAAAACGCTGAAAAAACTCTGGAAAAAGAAAAACTTGAACATTCCAAATTAAAGTACCAAGAAGAAATTTATAATGATTATGCAGACAAAGTTCTTGATACAGAACAAGAAAAAACTGAAAATGAAGTTCAGGTTCAGGAAGAAAAACCGGAGAATACTCTTGAATTGCAAGGTGCCGTTAAAGAAAACATTAACTATAATGAAGTTGTTCTTGATGCGGATAATGTTGACTACAACGATGAAACCAACGATATTATCGCAACAGGTAATCCCGTCTTGGTTTTCCCTCAATATAACATAACTTTAAAAGCCGACAAGATGGTTTATAATAATTTGTCCAATATTTTGAAAGCTTATGACAATGTTACCATTTATAAAGACGGCGATACTATTTACGGTGACTTTTTGCAGGTCAATATGAATGAAGAAAATTCACTTTTGGACAATGTTTCCGCTAAAAAAGAGTATCTTACCGTAAAAGCCCGTAAAGCTACTTCGGAGGCTGATAAAATAATTCTTTACGACGGGAATATGGTGTCTGAGGAATCAAATATTTTGAATTTTCACACGCAGATGATAGGCGGTAATAATTTTAACGAAATGCTTGTTGATGAGGACGGTAAATCCTCCATGGCAGAATATATCGGTGATACTGCAGTTAAAATTCAGGCAAAAGATATATATGTTAATGCCAAAAAAGAACATGACGTTATAACTTTGAAAGATGCAACCATAAATTACGGTTCCCACGAACTTTTTACCATTCCTTCTTTCACTTTTCATACCAATAAAAAACAGGAATATTTTGAAGCGAATTATCCCGAGTTTGGTTCAAGAACAAAATTAGGTATGTTTTTAGGACCCGGATTTGTTTTTGATATCCCCAACGGTGCAATTATCAAAGCAATACCGTTTATTAATAACAAAGATAAAATAGGATTTGGCGGTGCGTTAAAATATAAAAGCGGTACGAACCAAACTGATTTTGCTTACGGTTCATCCGCTGATGTGTTTATATTACGCGGACGTCAAAAATTGGATGACAAATTAGAACTGCAATATGGTGTTAACTCTTATCTAAGCGATTGGTGGTTCGGTATGAGAATGCCAAAATACGGAGTAGATTTGGTATACAGGGATAAAGCACATATAGACAACACATTACGTAAAGGTTTGGGACTTGATTTTGAACACAGAGCAAGTTTCGGTTATATGCAGGATAATGATTTAAACAGATACGGTGAAAATATTCCGCTGGGAAATATAGGTACAACACGTACAAGATATATGGCACAAGCTACTCAAAGTTTTTATGATTTTACGGATAAAAAAAATCTTATAAGAGCAAATGTTGCACTGGTTATGCAGGGCAGTGCCGCGTTATACGGGACGGGTGATACTCAGATTATCGGTCGTATTGGCCCAAGATTAATGACACAATACAAAAACTGGATGCAGGATATAACTTATTACCTTTCCGCTTATGAAGATAATACTCCGATGCCGGTTTATGATGCCTACCGTTACGGGCATTCAAATATGTATATCAGAGAAGCATTAAGACTTAACAAGTGGCTGACTGTTGCATGGTCAGGTTCCATGAATATGTCCGATGACTCTTATAACGGTAAGCTTTTTCAGGAAAATTCGTTTATCTTGGCATTCGGGCCTGATGATATAAAAGTAAGTATAGGTTATGACTTTGTGCGTGAACAGACTTATTTTGGTATATATGTTTTAATGGATACTAAAGGTTCTTCTTTGGAATATGAAAAAATGGAAATTAAAAACCCTGATAAGCTGGCAAAAAACAACAGAAAAGAACCTAAATTGATTGATTATTACGGCTTTGAGGAAGAAGAAGAAAAACCCGCACAAGAAAAGATTTATGCGGAAGTTATAGATATAGAAGATCCTGACAGAGAACAAATATGACGGAATTAATTGAAAGCAAAACAGAAGAATTAATATATTACGGCAAGTTATGCGGAGAAAAGAATTTCACGCCCGGAGTTTCGGGTAATCTTTCGGCACGCTGCGGTGATAAAATACTTATTACCGCATCAGGCAGTGCAAACGGTTATTTGTCAAAGGACGATTTTACCGTTATGGATTTTGAGGGAAAACCTGTTTTGGGAAATGCCAGACCTTCGTCGGAAAAGATGCTGCATATCGAGTTTTATAAAAAAAGACCCGATATAAATTATATTATTCATGTTCATTCGCCTTATTTAAGTGCATTTGCTGCATGCCATAAGCCTTTGAATGAACCTATAATGGCGGAAAATGTTTTTTATTTCGGACAAATTCCGCTGGCGGAATACGGTTTGCCTTCATCGGCGGATTTGGTTGAAAAAACCGCAAAATATTTTGACGAGTACAGTGCCGTACTTATGGCAAATCACGGATTTATAACCGGCGGTGAAAATATTCGTGATACTTATTTAAAATTGGAAATGGCTGAAACTTATGCTCAAACCGTTATTAACACTCAAATTCTCGGCGGAGCGGTTATGCTAAATGAGTTTCAGGTAAATGAAATTAATGCATTAAAAAAATAAATTTATGTTATAATACTACAGGTAAAAGAGGAAATTAACGTGTCAATAATGTTGGAAAATAAACAGGGATTAATAGCGGGAGACGGAACTTTGCCTGTCAAAATGGCTCAGTATGCAAAGGAAAACGGATTTGAAGTGGTGTGCATTTCTCTTGCAAATGATAATTTAAAACAGTTAAAAAATTATTGCTCACGTGTTTATTCTTGTCATCCCGGTGAAATTAACAAAATAGAAAAGATTTTAAAAGACGAACAAATTAAACAGGCGACTTTTTTAGGCAAAGTGCATAAGAGGGTTTTACTTCAACTTCACAAATTTGATGCCCGTGCAATACAAATTCTTAAAGAAGTTCACCGCCTGAATGATGATGAAGTAATGCTTTTAATAGTAAAAGAGTTTGAAAAACTGGGCATTACGGTGCTTGACCAAACGATTTTTATTAAAAATCTGATGATTCCCGCAGGGGTTTTGGGTAAATTAAAACCTGCCAAAGAACAAATGGAGGATGTAAATTACGGCTTTTGGCTGGCAAAAGAGATGGGCAAGCTTGATGTCGGGCAGTCCGTTGTTATAAAAGATAAGATGATAATGGCTGTTGAAGCAATCGAAGGTACCGATATGTGCATTAAACGCGGTGCAAAACTCGCAAAAAGAGATGCCGCAGTTATAAAAGTTTCCAAACCCTCTCAGGACAAACGCTTTGATATACCCGCGATAGGTTTGAGAACTTTAAAAACTATGAAAAGATATAAAGCAAATTTAATTGCGGTCGAAGCAAATGAAACTATAATCGTGGATCAGGAAAAAGTAATCGAATTTGCTGACAAAAACGGTATTGTAATCATGGCAGTTTAGTTTATGAAAAAGATTTTTATTGTTACAGGCGAATACTCAGGTGATATTCATGCGGCAAAGGTAGCGGAAGCTTTAAAATCCAAAAATCCTGACTTGATAATTGAAGGAATAGGCGGAGCCAATTTAATGTCTGCTGGTGTAAAATTGTTTTCAAATCAGAAAAAAATGGGTGCCGTGGGTTTAACTCCCAAAATTGTGTTCGACCATTTTACGCTCGGAAAACGTCTTGTTAATTATCTTGTTAATGATTTTAAGCCTGATTTGGTGTTGTTAATAGATTACGGAGTGTTTAATCTTTCTATTTCAAAATTCTTAAAAAAAGCAGGGATAAAAGTCTTTTATTATATACCTCCGCAAGTCTGGGCAAGCAGAAAATGGCGAATTAATACCATAAAGAAGAATATTGACTGTGTTCTTTGCATATTCCCGTTTGAAAAAGAAATGTATGAAAGCCACGGGATAAAAACTCATTATTGCGGTCATCCTCTGGTGTCACAGCTCCCGAAACCTGCATCAAAAGAGGAATTTTTCAGGAAACACGGCTTTGATACGAATAAAAAACTTGTTTCCGTATTCCCCGGTTCAAGAGTTTTTGAATTGAAATATCTCATGGATGTGTTTTTAAAATCAGCTAAAGAGTTGCAAAAGAAACATCCTGACTTACAATTTTGTATTTCGCAGGCACCGAATTTAAGAGACGGTGTATTTAAAAAATACTTAAAAAATAATAATGATTTTAAGGTTATAAAAGGTGAAAATCAGGCTATTTTAAGTGTTTCGGATGCGTTAATTCTTGCTTCGGGAACTGTTGCACTTGAAGCTGCGTTATATCGGACTCCGATGATAATTGCTTACCGCGGACCGTATTTTTTCTATTTTATATATTTGCTTGTCAGATGTATAAAGCGTGTTTCTTTGCCGAATATTATTGCGAATAAATTAATTGTTCCCGAAATTCTTCAAAGCAAAGTTTCGGTACACAATATTGTTTATGAAACGGAAAAACTTTTGTATGATATACCTTACAGAACCGAAAATATAAAACAGCTCGGCGAAGTTAAATCGTTGTTATCCCAAAAAGTTTCCTCTCAGGAAGCCGCCAATGTTATTGCGGAAACGCTGAATTTGTAATATATCTTTAAACAACCTTATTTTTGGGCAATAATTGCCTGTTTTTTTCGTTTAATATCATGTAAGGTTATAACTCTTAGTGTAAATATGATAAGTTCTGTCCAAAATAATACTAATAATATTTTTGCTGATACTCATATCAAAACTTCGGTTTCCGATATGCCCTATTGGCTTTCAAAAAACGATATTAAACAAATTAAGGACGATTCAAAGGAAGCTAAGAGTCATAAACTTATATTTTCTATCGCAGCTGGGGCTTTAATTGTCGGATTTGGTTCTCTGGCTTTAATGAAAGGTTTTGCATCTAAGGGATTTGGCAAATATTTGGACAGAATAAAAATAATTTTGGAACAGAAAATCGCAGGTATAAAGGACAGTGATACCTTAAACAGACTTGAGGAGTTTTATATTTACGCATTGCGTAAAATAGATTCGTTTAAAAACAAAGCAGAGAGTATAAACAATATAACTTCTTGGAAAGATGTTCTTTTCCAAAGGCTGATGTGGGGCAAAAAAGGCGACAGAAAAGTCGGACGCAAAATCCATGAATACATTACAAGCGTATTTGAAAGAATAGGCAGAAATACCGTTATAAACTCTTATGCAAGAACGGATAAGAAGTTTTTTAAATTATCAAAAAAACTTGATGTTTTAAACGGAAAAATTTCGTCTGGTGATTTAAGCAAAAAAATTACCATAAACGGAGAAGAAAAAACCGTAAAAGAATGGCTGGAGTCGGCAAAAGGTATTTTTGCCGGCGTAAACAGTGAATTGGCAGCAGGTTTCGGACAGCAGGCAAGACTTGCAAGATATGACGAAATGAAAAAATCAGTCAGCGGTCTTTTTGATTATTTTTGGGATAAAAATTTCAAAACCCTAAAATCATTAAAATCAAAAGAAGTATGGCAAACATTTATCGCCGATGATTACATTAAGCCTGACAAAATGCGTATATCAGGCGAGGTTTTACAGCTAAGACGTAAAATTACGCACGATATTCAGGACAATTATAATATAACATTGAAGGCTCTTACCGACATTGAAAAGTATGTAAATCCTTTTGACAGGTCGTCAAGAGAAATTATAAAATATCTTAGAAACAGTTTAAACAGTTATAAAAAACATTACGGCAACAATGATTTGCAAAAACGTATTGAAATTTATAATGATATAACGGAAAATTTAGGTAAATTAACTCAAAATTACAAAGAAGTCGCCCGCTCTTACAATTACAGTGAAAACTCAATAAATGAAGTTGCAACATATATAAATGAACTCAAAAATGTTTTATCGGGAAGCAAAAAAGGTGCTTTGCAGGAACTTTTGACCATTTATAAAGTATTGTTACCGAGGGCTGAATACTTGAAATTAAGAAAAACGGTTTCAAAAGCCGTAAAATCATTGGATAAATCTATAGACATTGAAACCGTACAATTTTTTGATAAAAAGCGTGATTTAGTATTGGGTTCTGCTCCTACTGATATTTTATCAATATTATTTTCACTTGCGGCAATAGGTTTAGGTTTATCAAAAGCGGATAATCGTGATGAGAGAGTTTCGGTGATGTTAAAAGCAGGTATTCCTGTTGTGGCAGCATTGGGAACTTCTTTGTATTGCAGTGCGGGTTTGGTATCCGGTAGCAAGGCACTTATAACAGGTTTGATTTCAGGTGCCATTGTAAACAGACTGGGCGTATATGTCGATGATATGAGAAAGAAATATAATGCCACAAAGCAAAATAAACCGCATATTGGCGGTTAAATCTTGACAAAAGTTAAGAAAAGTTTATAATATGTTTATAAACTTAAAAAAGAGGGCATAAGTATATTATATGGTAAT
>CANPZB010000041.1 GCA_947588755.1 Candidatus Gastranaerophilales bacterium
AACTTGTTTCAGGATCTTAAACATACATTATCGTTGCAAACAGACATTTTGTACAGGTTATGTTGCGGAATGACACCCACCCATGTCATGCTGAACTTGCGGATTTGCGGACGGACGGAGTATAAACGAGTCCGGATAGCGAACAGATTGAGCATACTGTGGCAGAGCCACAAATGCGAAACTCTGCGAGCGTGGAGCAAATCCAAGACGTTTCAGCATCTTAGCCTTATCAAGTCTTTAAATAGAAAAGAAATTAAACCAAAGTCAATGTCCACAACTATGGTGAATAACAAGTTCTTGCACGCATTGGAGTATATCCAAGACGTTTCAGGATTATGTACCAATACCGAATAAATAAGACCCTGAAACAAGTTCAGGGTGACATGTATAGTTATAGTTTTCAATGAAAGTAATAGATAAAAAAAGAAAGGATTTAAAAATGAAAGAAAAAATTAAAAACACAACAATTTTGGAAAAGACTGTAAGACCCGACAAGGCTCAGATGCTGAAACGAGTTCAGGATGACAAATTCGGTTTTACCCTCGCTGAGGTGTTAATCACCCTAGGTATCATCGGCGTTGTTGCAGCAATGACTATGCCGTCGTTAATTCACAAATATCAGGAAAAAGTACGCATACAACAGTATAAAAAGGCTATGAGTTTGATAAGTCAGGCAATAGTAAGTCAATATGCCGCTAACGGCGTATATTATGAATGTGGTTACGGAGTAGATAACAGTCAATGTTCCGAAATGTTTAATGATATTCAAAAATATTTAAAAGTAGCCAAATTTTGTGAGAACAAGGCATTTGACAATGGCTGTATACCCGATTATGACGGCATGGAAGCTGCATTAAAAGACTCTGATAATAATATGTCAGATGAAGATATACAAGATTATGTCCATAAAAATTGTGTCGGTTTTGAAAAAAATCGAATAAAAAATGATAATCCTGTCTTAGTATTGGCTGACGGTACTATAATTGTGTCTTATTTACCTGAGTGGGGATTAAAATTATTCCTTTTAGATATAAACGGTAAAAAAGGTCCGAACAAGTGGGGATATGATATGTTTACAGCAGAATTAAGAAGATCAAAAGGCGGGCTTTCCCTTGGACCTGCAGGTTGTATGACACCTGCAAAAGGCGGCTTAACAAACACACAAATGTACGAAAAAGTTTTCTACGGAAAGTAATTGAAAGTTAGCGGAGAAAAGCCGATTTTGTATGGCACAGATAAAAGAGACCTCTTGCCAATTGCTTTTTGCTGAAAAATTTTTTAAAATGTTAATTTAAAGTTAAAAAAATCTGACTTTATGATTTTTGCTATTAAAATGAGAATATCAAATTAGTTTTGTATAACGCAAAACGGATTGGAGTTTTATATGGCAGACATAAACAGGTTTACGAATTATTCACAAGAAATTTTATCTTCGGCTAACGCTCTGGTTAATTCTTATAAAAATACCGAAATGCAGCCTGAGCATATTATGCTGGCGATGATTAAAGATGACGGAATAATTAAGGATTATCTTGAAGGGTTAAAATTGTTAAATCAGTCTTTTATTGATAAGATTGTTTCTTCGATAAAATCTTTCCCGACTATATCGGGGCTTCAAAATTCTCAACAGTTATTTTTGTCCGACGCTTCAAAAAGATTATTTGATTTGTCCGATGAAATTGCTAACGACTTAAAAGATGAATATATAAGTGTTGAAGATATTCTGCTTGCTATGACGGAATTGGAAAACTCTAATATACAAAGTATTTTGCGGAGTTTTAATGTTAATAAAAACAGTGTATTAAATGAAATGAAAAAAATAAGAGGTAATAAAAAAGTGGATAATAAAAATGCGGAAGAAAATATGAAGGCTTTGGAAAAATATTCCACCGACTTAACTGCTCTTGCAAGAAAAGGCAAGCTTGATCCCGTTATAGGTCGTGACGAAGAAGTCAGAAGAATAATACAGGTTTTAAACAGAAGAACGAAAAATAACCCTGTTCTGATAGGTGAACCCGGTGTGGGTAAAACCGCAATAGTTGAAGGTTTGGCACAGAGAATTGTAAGAGGTGATGTGCCTGAAGGGTTGAAGAATGTTAAACTTATCTCATTGGATTTGGGTGCTATTGTTGCCGGTGCCAAGTTCAGAGGTGAATTTGAAGAACGATTGAAGGCTGTTTTAAAAGAGGTTGAGGACTCTAACGGCGAAATCGTAATGTTTATTGATGAATTACACACCGTTGTCGGTGCAGGTGCTACCGAAGGTTCAATGGATGCGGGTAATCTTTTGAAACCGATGCTTGCCAGAGGCGTTTTAAGAACTATCGGTGCAACAACCATAAATGAATACAGAAAATATATTGAAAAAGACCCCGCTTTGGAAAGACGTTTTCAGCCCGTGCTTGTCGGTGAACCTTCCGTTGAAGATACAATAAGTATCTTAAGAGGGTTAAAAGAAAAATATGAAGTTCACCATGGAATTCGTATTCTTGACAGTGCTTTAATTCAGGCGGCGAAACTTTCAGACAGATATATTACCGACAGATTTTTGCCCGACAAAGCTATTGATTTAATAGATGAAGCAGCTTCGTCGTTACGTATTGAAATTGACTCAATGCCCGAAGAAATAGATAAAATGATGAGACAAAAAATTCAGCTGGAAATCGAACGCGAAGCTTTGAAAAAAGAAGTTGAATGCGAGCAGGACATAAATCGGGAATGTAATGAAGATATTTCTCACGAATATGCGGATTTGAATTCCAAGATTTCCGATATTACAAGCCAAATATCCGCTCTTGAACAAAAGATTAATGTTATGAAAACACAATGGGAACAGGAAAAAGCTTCCATTACGGGCGAAGCGGGTATTAAAGAAGAAATAGAAAAAATAAAAAATCGTATTGAAGAAGCCGAAAGAAATACCGATTTGCAAACTGCGGCAGAATTAAAATACGGTAAACTTTTGGAATTGGAAAAACAGTTAAAGGCTGCTCAAAGCCGCGATAAAGCTGAGAACAGACTTCTGAAAGAAGAAATTGATGATGATGATATCGCAAATGTTGTGAGTAAGTGGACGGGTATTCCGGTTACAAAACTCGTTGAAAGCGAAAAACAGAAACTTCTTCAAATGGAAGATATAATACATAAAAGGCTTATCGGGCAACAGGAAGCGGTTGATATTGTTTCTGATGCGATAAGGCGGGCTCGTTCGGGTTTAAAAGACCCGAAACGTCCAATCGGTACATTTCTTTTCCTCGGACCTACAGGTGTCGGGAAAACCGAACTTGCCAAAGCTCTTGCTGAATTTCTTTTTAACGATGAAGATGCACTTATTCGTATCGATATGTCCGAATATATGGAAAAACACAATGTATCACGGCTTGTAGGTGCTCCTCCGGGATATGTTGGCTATGATGAAGGCGGTCAACTTACCGAGGCTGTCAGAAGAAAACCCTATTCGGTTGTGCTTTTTGATGAAATAGAAAAGGCTCATCCCGATGTATTTAATATTATGCTCCAAATTTTCGATGACGGAAGATTAACGGACTCAAAAGGCAGAACGGTTGATTTTAAAAATACTCTTATTATTATGACAAGTAACATCGGAAGTGATATTATTCTTGAAAATACTTTGAATTCACTCGTTTCACAAAGTGATTTTGAAAGTACAAAGGACAAAGTCATGGAAGTTTTAAGGAGCAGATTTAAGCCGGAATTTTTAAATCGTATTGATGAAACAATATTCTTTAAAGCTTTAAATCTCAAAGATTTACAGGAAATTGCCGATATTCAGATGGTTTATCTGCGGAATTTACTTAAAGAACAGGATATTGATTTTGAAATTACCGAAGATGCAAAGGAATTTCTTGCCACAAGAGGTTACAATCCCGTTTACGGTGCAAGACCCCTCAAAAGAGTAATAAGACAGTTGGTTGAAAATCCTTTGTCAAAAGAAATTTTGTCACAGAAATTTTCGCACGGCGATAAGATAATAATTGATGTCGATAACGACGAAATTGTCTTTAAAAAATAAGTGTTTAAAAACGAGGTAAATGTTTTATACCTCGTTTTTTAAATTATTCATTCAATTCAATATCGGGGATTTCGGGTAACTCTTTTGTATAATTACATCCGAGTTTTTCCAATTTTGTTATCTGGTTGATTATGTTCCCGTTACCGTTTAATTTTTTGAGTGAGTTGTCGAGATTTTCTCTTATTTTAAGTAATTCCGCAAGCAGTGCCGCAAATTTGTCGTGGATACCCGCACACAATTTTGACATTTCAATAACATTTTTGTTTTGTCTGTCCACCATGTGGAACGAATTTATAATTTTTAATGCGGCAAGCAAAGTCGACGGTGATACGGGCATGATATTGTTTTTCCATGCAAAATCCCATAATAAACATTCATCACAAAACATTAACGAGTAACAGCTTTCAATGGGAATAAACATTAACACATAATCAGGGGAAGCAAATTCGGATGAATAATCACGTTTGGCAAGCCCTGTAATATGTGCTTTTGTTGAGTCTATAAAATCTTTATAATATATTTCTTTTTCATTTTCATCGTCGGAATTTACATACCTGTCCCATGAGGCAAAGGAGGTTTTGCTGTCAATGAATATACATCTGTTTTGCGGCAAAAAAACCGTAGCGTCGGGTCTGCCTTCCGCTGTGCCTTTTTGGATTTTGTATTCTTCGTCTTTTCTCAACCCCGAAGCTTCAAGAACTCTTTCCAGAACTATTTCTCCCCACTTGCCCGATGAACGGTTATCGGAACGCATTACGTTTACAAGCGAGTTTGCATCCTGAGATATTTTGTTGCCTGTTTCAAGAAAATTCTTAATGTTTAAGTCAAAACGCGTAAAATTTTCCGTTTCGTTTTTGAAATTTTCTTCGGCACGCTTTTCGAAATCTTCTATACGTTCTTTAAATCGTTTGAAAAATTCTTCAAGCTTTTCTTTGTTTTGAGCGGAAAATTCCGCTGAACTTTCTTTGAATATTTTATTCGCCGTGTTTTCAAAATAAAGCTCCATTTGTTTCATTATATCTTCGTTGGAGGATTTGTTATTCCGTTGAATTATTACGTAAGGTATTGAGATACATAATGCACCTGCGGCAAATCCGGCTATAAATATTAATATTTCCATAATCCATACCTCATTTTATTTACAAAAAACCGTCTGTATTTTTTAATATAATACCACAATTGTATTAGTTCAAAAATATTAATTGAAATATCTTTTAACGTAAAATCATCCATGCGGTCAAATTCCAAAAAGCATGGTTTAGAGCATGGTTGAGACAATTTATCAATCTAAAGATTTAGAACAAATTCTCAAACTGCCATGACTTTAAAATCAATCCTGTCATGGATGAAACCCACCGTATAAAAGTTGTACTATCTATACATTAGATGAAATGACTTAACAAAAGGGAGATAGTGATGAGAGAATTTAGAACAAAAGCCAGAGTTTTATTAATTGATGACAACGCAGACCATTTAAGAGGTATTAAAGAACTGATTAATTTGGAAAGCAGTTATGATGTGGCAGGTGCTACAACAAGTGCAAACATAGGTATTAACCTCGCAAAAAAATACAGACCCGATTTAATATTAATGGATATAAATATGCCTGAAAAAGACGGGTTGCAAGCTATTCAAGAAATTGAAAGACTTGACTTGGGTATTAAAGTTATTGCATTAAGCGGATATGATGATGCTGACCTGATATTCCGTGCAATGAAAATAGGGGCTAAAGGTTATATTTTAAAAACAATGGCTTCCGCACAATTAATCCGTGCAATGGATGAGGTTACGGCAGGCAAAATATATATGCCGACTGCTCTTACATCAAGATTTTTTGAATATTTTCAACTTTCCTTCAAAAATGAAACGGAAGCTGATACGAAAGAAAATTTACTCGCATATTTAACAGCCCGCGAAGAAGAAGTCTTGGATTTGTTAACTCAAGGTAATAACTACAAGGGTATTGCGGCAAAACTGTTTATTTCGGAAACTACTGTTAAAACACATGTAAATAATATTTTCCAAAAATTACAGGTTAATGAAAAAACACAAGCTGTTCTTTATGCTTTAAATAACGGATTTGCCAACAGAAGAAGAATAAAATTGGCTGTTTAGTTTATAAAAAGTGTAGTTTTCAAAAGGTTCGGCTTATAACGGGTCGAGCCTTTATAATTAAATGAGGTATTTATGGAGTCGGATATTATAAACGCACAATCAAGATGTATAGCTCATGAAATCAGAAATCATTTGTCTATTTGTGATTTGTATACCGAAATAATTAAAAAAAACATTGATAATGCGGGTTTTAAAAATAAATCCGTCGAAAATGCACTCAATTGCATAAAAAAATCCTTGAAAATTATGAATAATTCTCTGCTGGATTTGAAATCTCTTAATAATTTAAAACAGGATTATTATGATTTGAAGTCTGTTTTATCACAGGGAATTGAAATGTCAGAGGTTTATGTGCGGGATAAAAATATAAAGTTCTTGTCTGATATTGATGTGACAGGCAAGGTCTTTATTGATGAAAATAAATTTTTGGCTTGTATTGTTAATATTATTAAAAATGCGGTGGAAGCAATAAGTGATGAAGGAACAATTACCGTAAATACCCGAAAAAAAGGTGACAATATTTGTATTCTGATTTCTAATAACGGTTCTGCGATAAGTATTCAAAAACAAAAAGAAATATTTAATGAAGGATTTACCACAAAAAAAACTGGTTCGGGATTAGGACTGCATATTTGTAAAAATAATTTGCAACTTCAAAATGCTTCAATTGACCTTTTAAAATCCGACGAAAAAGAAACGGTATTTCAGATATCGTTACCTATTTTTTAAATTTATTAAGAAGTGTTGTATCTTTGATTTCGTTGTTATTTTGGGATTGAGTATTATCTTTGTTTGCAAAAATTCTCGGGTCATCTATGGTATCCATGGCTTTCATAATACCTATTTTGCCTGCTTTTTTCTGAATATTTGTAAGCCATGCGTTAAATGCATACGGAACGGCAAATATAGTCCCCAATAATGGAACTCCCGCTGCTATACCCGTATTTATAAGGGTTCTGTAATTTTTATAATTAAAGTTTAACCCTATTTCTTTTTCTAATTCTTTCGGAATTATTGTTTCAAGTCTTTCTGCCTTTGATTTAATCCATAATTTTGTGCCTTGGGTTACTAAATTCTTACCCCATTTAGCCAAAATTGATTTTTTGAAATGCTCCTTAAACATAACTGATAATATTGAAGATAAGTTCTTTTTATCTCCTTTTTTAATTTGTGATATACTGCCTGTACTTATTTTTGCAAATTCTTCTTTCAGTGATGAAATTGCATCTTTAACAGCCTTATTTTCAGGTTTGCTTAAGTAATTTCCCATTTTTCCAGTGACGAGAGACTTTTGAAATTCTTTAGTGTTAGCCTTGCCTTGGGCTTTCAATATATTATGTAAGTTGTTAACGGAAACTCTTATGGATGAATTTTTATCAAAAGTTAAATTTGTAAGTTTATTTACAAGTTTTGTAATAGGGAATTTACCTTTAGCAACAGATAAGCCTAACAAAGTCATTCCGACCAATGAACCTATTGACCAGAGAGTTGAACCTGTTTGCTTGGCAATATCACACGCTGCTTCCGTATCTTCGGAATATCTCTGTGAAAATTCATCAATTTCGTCGAATGCCCTGAATATATTTTTTTGTAATGCTTTTGCTTCTTCTTTTTGTGCTTCGCTGATTTTAATTTCTTTGAATGCTTTATAAATTTTTTCGTTTTCTTTTTCGGTTGTCCTTTTATATTTTTTATATTCTTTGCTGTCTTTTATGTACTGTTTAATGAATATGAAGCTGTTGCCGATTTTTTTCAAAAGACTGATTTTTTGTTTCGGTGCTTTAACGTCTTTTGCTTTTTCCATATCTTCATCGGTATATGCCATTAGTCTTGCGGGGTTTTTCAGTAAATCCTGTCTTGCTTTATAACGTCCTACTCTGCTTCCTTTTTTCTGTTGGATTGTACCTGATAATTGTATTGTTAAAGAAGTTATTACGGGAACGAGCCAAGATATCGGACGTCTCATTTTCCGGCTGACATTAAAGAGTTTTAAAAGCTTATTCAGCCCAAATCCCAAAGGTGCGGCAGCAAGCCATGACAAGGTTGAGAAAGTATCAAAAGCATTTTCTATGTTTTCGGAGTATTCTTCCGCTTTAATATTGATTTCCTTAACCGCGTCTACTATAAGTTCTCTATCTTCATTGGCACGTTGAAGTTCTTCCGGTGTGAGATTAACCGATTTTAATTTTTCGATTTCCTTCGGGTCTTTATTTGCCAACCATTTTTTGTAAGCTTTTTTATCCTTCGAAACATCCTTCAATTCTTTAATAATTTTGGAAATGCTGTTACGTTCTTTTTCATCAGGGATTTTTCGGGCAATTTCTTCCGCTTTTTCCAACTGTTCTGGAGTATAAACGACAAAGTTTTTTAAATCCTGCAGTTCATTCTGTTTTGCCTGATAACGTCCTATTCGTGATGCATTTTTTTGCTTTGAATTTCCCCATAAAATGGTTAAAATTCCCGTGAAAAACATTGCAATAATGCTTCCTGCCGATAACATCATACCTACTTTTGTTGAAGTTTTCGAATGCCATTTGTTAAGTTCTTTGATTTTTGTATTATATTCGGGTGTTAGGGAAAGTTTTAATGTTTCTAATCGTTTTTTGTATTCTTTATCGATTTTCTTATTTAAAAATTTTGACAGAGGCGGCTGTGCAAATCCAATACCAAGTATAGGTATCGATGAAATTATACCCGTTAACTGCTCCATATTTTCGCAGTTATCCTCCGAACGCTTATCCAAAATTTCAGCCGCACGAATAACGGTTTGAGCACGTTTTTGAGTAAGTTCAAGTTTATCTTTCGGTATATTAAGATGTTGTACCAAATATTCTTTTCTGGCACGTTCATCAGCCTGACGCTGTTCCCAGTCGTCATAATTCTTATAGTTTTTTCTTACTTCATTAACAGAGTTTAAAAACTGACCCATATAATTTACCTACTAAATATTTAAAAAAAATAAAGAAAAATAATATTGCCAATACTTTACGAAATTCTTAATAAAACTTAATCTAAAAATTCGTGAATTGATATGGATTCAAGACCGTCGATATCCTGAAGTTTTTTATACATTTCAGGAATGGGATTTCTGTTTTTAACATCAAGTACGACATTTATTTTGGTTATATTACCGTTTTGTTTATCAGCTTTTTTGGATATTTCAACAATATTGGGGTAACATTCCACTAAGTGAGAATATACGTTTTCCGCTTTGTTATTTAAAACACATAAGTTTGCTTTTAATCTCTTAGTGTTTTTTGTGCTGGATATCAAAACGCTTTTTTCAAATACTCTCACAGAAACAAGCACCAGTATGGAAAAAACGGTTGCCAGAATTGCAAGACCAAATAATCCCGCTCCGCAAGCCATTCCGATACTTGCCGAAATCCACAGTGTAGCTGCCGTGGTTAAGCCGAAAACCGTAGCCCCGTGTCTTAAAACCGTACCGCCGCCTATAAAACCGATACCCGTTACGACTTGTGCGGCAACACGGGCGGTATCACGGGTTCCGAATTCATCACCCGTTACCGAAACCATCGGAAATCCGTATATGGATATTATTGTAAATACGCATGCTCCGAGACATACAAGTATATTAGTTCTTAATCCCGCGTATTTGTTTGTCATTTCGCGTTCAAGCCCGATTGCAAAACCCAGCAATACCGCGGAAAGCACTCTTATAACTATTGACATGTCAAATATTTCAGTAATTGTTTCCATAATTTTTATCTTATTTTGCTTTTCGGATCAAGCACATCTCTGATTGTATCACCTATAAGATTAAATGCCAACACCGCAACAAAAATTAAAAATCCGGGAGTTAAAAGCCATGGTCTGTATATAATGTTAGTGTATTCCTGAGCTTCTTTGAGCATATTTCCCCAGCTTGCGTCGGGTTGTTGTATTCCCAGTCCCAAAAAACTCAGACCTGATTCCGAAAGTATATATGAAGGTACGGAAAGTGTCATTGCTACTATTACAAAACTTGTTGTTTGAGGAAGTATATATTTTACGATTATTCTGAGTTTTGAAGCACCTATTGATTTTGCCGCCTGAACAAATTCAAGGTTTTTTACCGATAAAACCATGCCTCTTACTACTCTGGCAAATCCTGCCCATCCTATCAGGGCAAGAATTATGACTATCAGCATAAATCTCTGTACACTTGTCATACCCGAAGGCAGAACCGAGGCAAGTATGATTAAAAGGTAAAAACTTGGAATGGACATTACGGCTTCGGCAAAACGCATCATTATAATATCGGTTTTACCTCCCATGTATCCCGCTATTCCTCCGTATAACAATCCGATGGGAAAAAGTACAAACAAAGCCAAAAAGCCTATTGTCATTGAAATTCTTCCCCCGAAAAGTATTCTGGAAAATACATCCCGCCCGTTTATGTCGGCACCAAGCAGAAATAATCGTCCGTCCCTGTCGGTTGTGAAAAGGTGGCGTTTTAAAGGGATAAAGCCCAAAAATTTGTAAGGTTCGCCTTGTGAGAAAAATCTGACGTAATGTTTTTGACTTCTGTCTAATTTGTATACAATTCTTAATTCGTTTTTGTCGAAACTCCTTGTATAATTATACGTATACGGTCTCGAAAATTTACCGTTTTCGTCTATTGTGAAAATTTTTGATGGCGGAACGTAAGCCATTGTTCTGTCCGAAAAATCTTTTGAATACGGTGCTATAAAGTCGGCAAAAAACAGTGCCGTATATATTATCGCAAGAATTATAAGTGCGGCAGCGGCAAATTTATCCTTTATAAGTTGTTTGAATACTTCTTTTATCATGCTTGCTCTCCTCTTATTCTCGGGTCTGTGATGATTAAAAGAATGTCTGCAAGCAGATTTCCGGCTATCAACATAATTGCCCCCATCATTAAAGATGCCATTACAAGGTTGATATCCGAACGCAAAACACCTTCAAGTATTAATCTGCCCAGTCCGGGGTATTGAAAAACGTATTCTGTTAAAGCCGCACCGCTGAGTAATCCCGCAAATTCAAACCCTAAAAGCGTTATCAAAGGGTTCACGGCGTTACGAAGTGCATGTTTAAATATTACTTTAAATTCACTTAAACCCTTTGCTCTGGCGAATTTTACATAATCACTGTCCAAAACATCCAAAAGGTTTGCCCGCATTTGCCTTTGCAGACCTGCCAGTGAAATGGTAAACAGAACCGTTACGGGAAGTACTAAATGTTTGCTGATGTCAGCTATTTTGGCAAGCAGCGTCATTTCCTGAAAATTGGAGCTTGTTAATCCGCCTATCGGGAACCATCCTGTTTTGACGGCAAATATTAGCAAGAGAACCGCAAAGAAAAACGACGGTATCGCCATTCCTATACCCGTTAAAACTGTCATAATTCTGTCAAAAGGTGTTCCTCTGTATACCGCCGAAAGTATGCCGAGCGGTATACCGGTAATCCATGTCATAAATATGACTATTACCGTAAGCAATAAAGTATTGGGAATTCGTTCTTTTAATTTTGTGCTTACCTGTTCACCGTTTGAAGTTACTCCGAGATTACCTTTTATAAATGATTTTGCCCATTTGCAATACTGAATGACGATGGGTTTATCCAGTCCGAGACGCTGTGTTTCTTTTTCTAATGTTTCTTTGGATACGGACGGGTTTAATTTTAATTCCGCAAGCGGGTCTACGGGTGATAAACGTATTATGAAAAAGCTTATTAACGAAACTATTATAAGCAATGGTATTGTTTGCAATATTCTTTTTAGTATATATAAAAACATTTGCATTATTTACCCGCCTCCTGATAGATTTCTTCAATATTATGCGTTACTCCGCCAAGTGTTGACGGAAAAATATTTTTGAATTTGTTTCTGACGGCAACCGTGCGAATTGGTGAATAAATATAGATAAAAGGCTTTTGTTCATAAGCTATTTCCTGATATTTGTCGTAATATTTTTTTCTGTCCTCAAATTTGAGAGCTAAAGCACCGCGTTTAAATAATTCATCAATCTCGGTTTCCCATGGATATCTTTTACTGTTTAAATCTTTTTCCAATCTCTGGTTAAACATGTGCAGTGTTCCGTCAGACATCCATACATTTTTACCGCCGTTAGGTTCAAGCGGTGAGCCTGTTAAACCCATAATAACCATATCCCAGTTAAAAGTGCTTACCATTTTATTTACAAGCGAATTAAACTCTATCGGTTTGAAATTTACTTTCATTCCCAAATCTTCCAAATCCTGTTTTACCATAACCCCGATAGCTTCGCGTTCAGTATTTCCTGCATTGGTATACAAATCAAATTCTATGTGATTATTAAATTTATCTCTTAGGTGTCCCTTTTTATCCGTATAAAATCCTGATTTTTCCAACAGTTGTTTAGCTTTGTTCAAATCTTTTTCATAAGGTTTAAGTTCTTTGTTCAAGTAAATTGAATTTAAGCTTTCAGCCGTAAAAAGAGGTTCACCAAGCCCGTTTGCTATATTCAGTACAATGTTTTTTCGGTCAATGGCGTAATCACATGCTTTTCTGAAATTCAAATCATTGAACCACAGCTGTTTTTTAGGCTCTACATAAAATTTACCGTCGGTATTTTTTCTGTTGTTGAGGTTAATCGTTAAAAACAAAGTCCCCGTATCAGGCCCTATATTGTAGACAGTAAAGTCGGAATGTTTTTCCATTTCTTTAAAACGTGCAACATTGCTCCCCTGAATACTTATAACATCAAGTTCTCCGCCTTCAAACTTTAAAACTTCGTTGTTCAAATCGCCCACAATCAGATAAACCATTTTATCCAGATACGGCAGTTTTTTGCCTTCTTGATTAATTATGTAATAGTCGGGATTTCTGCGGTAAACAACACGCTGAGCCGGAACATATTCCGTCAGGCGGAATGCCCCCGATGTAACAAGTTTTTCGGGATTAATATTTGCTGAATTAAAAGTATCAAAATAAGCTTTCCCCTTCTTTACGGCTGGCTCAAAAACATGCTTCGGGGCTATTGGTGACGATAAAGTACTTAAAAAAGGTGCAAAAGGTTTTGGTGTTGTGAATTTTACCGTATAATCGTCAATTTTTTGCACAGAGGGTAATTTGCCGTCTATCATTATTGAATCCCGCAGGGAAGTGTTCCCAAAACCGTCAAAAATAATATTTTGCCACGTAAATATAACATCATCTGCCGTAATAGGTTTGCCGTCAGACCATTTTATCCCTTTTCTTAAACGGATTATGTAGTTATTGCCGTTTATTTCAAAAGATTTTGCCAGTTTAGGTATAATTTTCCCGTCGAAGGGATTTGTTGTGACAAGTCCGTCATACATTATATCTGACAGGGTTGATGAAATATTATCTTTTGAATTAAAAGGATTAAATGTTTTTGGACCTTCTCCTATTGTTGACATCACAATGTTTCCGCCGAATATCCCGACGGGATTTTCCGATACCAGATAATCAATTCCGTCAACGGTTTTATTTTCAGGCTGTTTATATTCTTTTGTTATAAATCCGTTATCCGAAGTTTCGTATATAATGTCATTCTCCGGAATATCTTGTCTTATACAAGCTTTTGTCAGCAGAATTACGACTAATAAGATTGCTATAACAAAAATTGTTCTTTTCATAAATTAAAGTTTAACATGAAAAATAATTTTGTTTATAGCCGCCGTAGGTTATATTAAATATCTGAAACAACATTTACGGAACCAAATTAAAAAGCCCTGCTACAAGTCCTGCAAGTGCCGAAACTCCCAGATAAAACGCAGGGTCTCTTTTCTGGGTCATGCTTAATAAAAACAGTACGGCAAAAATTAACAACCCGAAAAGATTAATTGAATTAATAAACATATTAACTCCGACAGCCGCCAAAAGCCCGCAGCCTACCGGTTTAAGAACTTTGATTACGGATTTTACGTATTTATTTTGTCTGTATTGTTTCAAAAGCCCTGAAATAATGATTACTATTATAAAAGAAGGCAGCATTACGGAAGTTGTTGCGGTTAAAGCCCCTAATATTCCCGCTGTTTTGTATCCGGCAAATGTTGCCATATTAATTCCCACAGGCCCCGGAGTAACTGAGGATAAAGCTATCATATCCGTTAACTGCTGCGTTGTATACCAATTGTGAACCTCGGCTATGTGATACAAAAACGGTAAAGTCGAATAACCGCCACCGAAAGAAAACAAACCTATATGAAAAAATTCAAGAAACAGATTTAGGTATATCATTCGGTTTTACCGCCTTTTAATGTTTTTTGCCCTATTAATGCAGCTATCAAGCCCGTTATAATTGCCGTAATAATTATTACTGAAGGCGGAACACGCAGAAATGCCGACAGAAAAAAGGCTGTAAAAAAGATGATACATGTGTATTTATCCGTAACGCTTTTTGACCACATTTCTCTAACGGCAAGATAAATAAGTACAAGGACACCTATTCCCACTCCCATAAATATATTATGAACAAATCCCAGATTGATAATTTTCTCCATAATTCCCGCGATGATTATAATAGCCAGAAATGCGGGTGTGGTAATTCCTGTTGCGGCAGCCAATGCACCTTTAAATCCCAGCAGTTTATAACCCGTAAATATTGACATGTTTGCGGCTATAATTCCCGGAACACTTTGTGATAACGCATAAAATTCATACAGTTCATCTTCGCATAACCATTGTTTTTTTTCTGCCAATTCCGATTGCAAAAGCGGCAGAATAACATATCCTCCGCCCAAAAGCAGCGTACCTGTTTTAAAAAAAGTCTTAAAAATATTATAAAAGTTTATTTCCACATTTGTAATTATACTTTAGAAAAAAATAAAAATAAAAAATGTAATTATTATATTATCTTGACAAAAGTTAAAGAAAATGTTAGAATTCGTTTGTAAATGGGAATAATAGTAATAGGGGGTAATGAAATGACAGACACAGAGATTAAAAACGGACAAGTGGGGGGAGGGTAAACCGCTCATGCCAAAGGTTTTGGCGATTTTTTAATTTTTTATTAAGCCCCGAAAGTTTGGGTTCTCGTTCTGTCATCCTGAACCCACTCCATGTCATCCTGAACTCGTTTCAGGATCTTAAACATACATTATCGTTACAAACAGACATTTTGTACAGGTTATGGTGCGGAATGACACCTTCCCATGTCATGCTGAACTCGTTTCAGCATCTTATTTCGTGGCATTGGTTCAGTATCTTAATTGCACGAAATGCCCTGAACACCCCATGTCATCCTGAACTTGTTTCAGGATCTTTTGCCGAAGGCAATTATTCTGTGCCATGTCATACCGAACAACAACATGTCATGCTGAACT
>CANPZB010000042.1 GCA_947588755.1 Candidatus Gastranaerophilales bacterium
ATCTTATTTCGTGGCATTGGTTCAGTATCTTAATTGTACGAAAGACCCTGAAATGAATTCAGGGTGACATGAAGGTTTTTGGATGACAAATAAAAAAGTAGTAACAAACAGTAATAAATAAAAAGAAAGGAACAAAAAATGAAAGAAGAAATTAAAAACGCAACAATTTTGGAAAAGACTGTGAGACGCGACAAGGCTCAGATGCTGAAACAAGTTCAGCATGACATGTTTGTTCAGGGTGACGTTTCTGTTCAACATGACATGAAGGTGTCTTGTCATTGCGAGCGAATGCGAAGCAATCCGGCCAATTATTTTGCACGTAGTGCTGAAAAGAACTTCTCACTTTTCACGTAAATCAGCATTCACATTGGCTGAGGTCTTAATCACCCTCGGCATCATCAAGGTGGTAGTGGCGATGACTACATGGTATACCCGTTCGGTCTGCAGCTTTTGGCAATATCTTTCATACTATTCACCTGTTTTTAAATTCATGTTAAATGAAAATATTTAAGAATTTCTCTTATTTATTTTATTTCTAATTTTATCCTGAATAAACCAATACAAAAACAATATAATATAGTTACCAAGGAGTCCAAAAACTACGCTGGTCATTAGTTGCCCATCAAATCCGTCGTCAAACCAAGGAATACCGAAAGGCCAATAACTGAAATAAGAAATTACCAATATAATTATTTTCAAATATGGTGATTTTTTTAATTTTTTAATAAATTTTGATGCCAATTTAAAATTTTGTGAATTTTCTAATATATTGTATGCGATAGGTAAAACCAACAGCCGTCCAAAAACAATTATGTATATCAGCATAAAGAAAATAATAGTATACTTTGGGTATACATTAAATACTACCAGTGCAATGATAATTGTTATAAAATAACCCAAACCTGCAAAAATATGTGTAATTAACAAACATAAAATACTTTTAATAATATCTTTCATACTATTCACTTACCCTAAAATGTAAAGGAATTATAACATAAAAATTTTTGAGTCGCTTTAAAAACTGAAACCAATACTTAATTTACAGCTTGTTTATTATTGCATATCGGATATTTAAGTTTAATCGATTAATGAATTTATAAACTTGTATATTAACACTATTTCTTCATCATTTGCTTTTTCTATTGTTTTTAAGATTTCATTGTGTAAAGATTCAACACTTTTAATATGTTTTATATTTAAGATTTCGGAAACATCCACTTCTAAAGCGGCTGCCAGTTTTTCGATTAACTCAGCCGAAGGAAAGTTTTTACCTGTTTCTATGCAGCTTTGGTGTTTTGTGGCAATACCTGCTTTTTCCGCAAGTTCCGACTGTTTAAGCCCTTTTTTCAGTCTCAATTCTTGTATTCGTAGTCCGACACGTTTTTTTAAAGTCATGCTGCCCTCTTTATTAATTTTATAAAATTCATTATCATGATAAACATTGTCAAAAGTTATATAATATTGACAAAATCCATGTTTATGGTTATATATTTACATATAAGGTTCTTTTTTGACGTATAAATCAATAAGTTAAGTAAAACAATTTTTTATTCAAAGGAAAAATAGTTGGACAATCAGGAAATTACAAAAATAGCAAGGTATCAAAAGATAGGGAGTCTTAATCTGTTTAAATTCGCTCTGGCTTTTCTAACCTTTCTTTTTCATTGGCGTTTGAGTTTTTCAGTTGTATACAAAAATGAACTTATTGACAATTTTATCCATGTCGGACATGTTGCAATGAATGGTTTTTTTATTTTATCGGGTTTTCTGCTTTATTATATATATTCAAAAAAGGACTTTTTTAATTCCGATTATCTTAAAAATTTTTATTTGAAACGCTTAATTAAGATTTTACCCTCCTGTTATTTTATTACAGTAGTCATGTATTTTTTGAAGTTTTTTATAGTTCACGAACAAACTTCTTGGGTGGCAGTTTTAATGCAAATTTTGTTATTTCAGGCATATTTCCCTGAATTGTTCGGATTATTTTTAAATGGCGGTTTATGGTTTATTTCGGTGTTGGTATTTTTATACTTTTTGTTTCCGTTGTTGTGTTTTATCACAAGATCGGTTAAAAATTTGCCATTATTTGCGATATCGGTGTACTTGCTCGGGATATTCCCGTTAATTGTCGACTGTTACTATTATAACGGTGCATTATATTTTCTGCCTTATTTCAGAATATGTGAATTTGTTATGGGTATGATAACTGCACGATTTTTTATTAATTCAAAAATAAATTTAAAAAATGGCGGATTATATTTAATAATGACTATGTTAGCAATATTTTTCAGCGTTAGTATTTTATATAAAAATAATTTTATAAATCATACACCTTTTGGGTCACGCTCTATTTATTATGATGTAGTATTATTAATATTGTATCCGTTATTAATTTGGTTCCTGTCGAAAACTAAAACGAAGTACTTTTTGAAAATAACCGAAAACAGATTATCGGATTATTTGGGCAAAATTGCATATTCGTTTTTTATTACTCAAATTATCTGTATGTTTTTAATAAAAAATATTTTTATGCCGAAAGATTACTTCGGAATGAGCAGTACATGTATGTTGGCAGTTTCTTTTGTTATGAATTTAGTTTTGGCAATTATTTTGTATGAATTGTTTGAAAAGAAAGTATCAAATGCTTTGATTAAAATCTTTATAAAAAATTGATAAATTTATAAAGCAAATAATTATAGTTTTGGTGATTTTTTGTCTTAGAGAATTTGAGTTTATTAAATCAATTTTTTATGTATTAATTATTATATGATAAGAAAAGCTGTGGCTGAGGCGTTACAAAGTAAAAATTCCGTTATGTTTATAACCGCGATAATTTTTATGTGCGGAATTTTATCGTTTTTTAATGACAACGCTACATTAACGGCTTTTGTTTTTACGGTTTTGGGGCTTGTTGCACTTTATAAAAATTACATTTCCGTAAAGTATGTAATTTTTTGGATAATTACTTTTTATGCGGGATTTTTTCTTTGCGGTTTTAAAATTCATTTTTCGGATGATTTGGTTACGTATGCACCCGCAAAAACAACAATAACGGGGCAGATTATTTCTATCCCGAACAGTAATGTTAAAAATCGCACAAGATTTTTTGTCAAAGTGCTGAAAAAAGATAATGTGAATATTAACGCGAAAGTTCTTGTAACCGTACGTAATGATGCGGGAGATTTTTCCGAATTTGTTGTGGGCGATACTTATCAGTTTTACGGAAAACTTATGCCGCCTTATGATTCGACAAATCCCTCTCAATTTGATTATGCAAAGTATTTGCGGAATTTTGATGTTTTTACAACCTTTTATTCCGATATTGATGATGTAAAAAGAACGGATACAAAAATCGATTTTAAGTGGAAATTTTTTCAGAAGCTTAACAAACTGCGAAGCAAGATTTTGTGTACTCATTCACAGTATTTGAAATCACCCGAAATTGAAATACTCGGCGGAATTGTATTTGGTGATGATGCCGTTGCACCGCCTGATTATATAAAAAATTCGTTTGTAAATTCGGGTTTACTTCATATTCTTGCCGCATCAGGTATGAATGTGGCATTTATATACGGTTTCTGGTTCTTTTTTATGCGGAAAATGCGAATGCCTTTTCAATTTTCGGTTATATCGGGAATTTTGATTATAATTCTTTATACAATGATGACAGGTTTAGGGCCTTCGGTTATCAGAGCAGCGTTAATGCTAATCATTATATTGATAGGTAAGCTTATAGACAGAGATACACACAGTGTTTCACTGCTTGCACTTGTTGCTTTGCTTATGTTGATTTACAATCCCGCGTATATTAATGATGTCGGATTTCAGTTGTCATTCCTTGTAACTTTCGGACTTTTGACAACAGGAAGCACTATTTTTGAAAAATTAAAAGATACAAAAATTCCCGAATGGTTGAGTGCAGCCTTACTTATTCCGATTATTGCACAAATTTGGGTTGCACCGATACAAATGTTTTATTTTAACACATTTAGTTTATATTCCGTTCTGGCAAATATTTTAAGTGTTTCTTTTTTAAGTTTTGTGAGTTTCGGCGGTTTTATAAGTTCAATTTTCGCGGCATTTACACCTTATACAAAATATATTTGTATGGTAATTGACTACTTTTTAAATTATTTGCTGAACATTATTGTTTGGATTTCAAATTTCTTTGCTTCGCTTCCGCATTCGATTATTATTACTCCGCATCCTAATGTTTTACAGATACTTTTGTATTATTTAATCATTCTGGCATTAACTTTTGCGATAAAACTTTATCCTGATAAAGAAATGTGTAAAAAGATTTTATATTCGACGGCAGTAATATTTTTGTTGTTAGCGGTTTCGATGCTCGGTATTCCGAATAAAAAATTGGAAATTATTACATTTGATGTTAAAAATGCAGACTGTTTTCTGGTTAAAACTCCCCGAAACAAGTATTTTATCATAGATACGGGAAGAACGGGCTACGGTAAATTTACTCAGGCTAATTTAATACTTATTAAATATATGAGAGACAGAGGGCTTAAAAATGTGGAAGGAATGATTTTAACACATTTTGACAACGACCACTCGGGCGGTGCTTACGAAATTATGAAAAACTTAAATGTGAAAAAAGTTTATATTAATTCGTATAATGATGAGTCACACAGTGCTTATTATGTTTATAAAGGTTTGAAACAATTTAATGTTAAATCGGAATTGCCGAAAAATAATAATGTAATTTATTCGGAAAATGATTTAAAAATTAAAACGTATTATGCAAATTTAGATTATGACAGTATAAAAAATGTAAATCATCACGAAAATGAAAATTCAATTATCACCCTTATACAGTATAAAGATTTTGATATGCTGTTTATGGGTGATGCCGGAATTAAAGCGTTCAACAAAGTCAAAGATAAAATTCCTTCTGATGTAGAGGTTTTGAAAGTTGGACATCACGGCGGACCTCAGGTTGTTGACAAAGAAATGCTGTCGCATTTGAAGAATAAAGTATCAATCATTTCAACGGGGACAAACGAATTCGGTCATCCGAACAAGGGAACAATTGATGTTTTACGGAATACGGATATTTACCGAACCGACAGACATAATTCAATTAAAATTTCAACGGACGGTAAAACCTATGATGTATTTAATTACGATAAGATTTTGAAAAAATATGTAAAATCCTCAAATTACAAATCTTTTTAGTGCTAATAATCTTCATTATCCGCTTTTTTAAACATTTTTTCCGCCAGTTCCGATTTCCCGAGATTAGCTAAAATTCTGCCTTTTAGAATATAGTTATGTGAATCCTGTTTTTTTAAGAAAATTGATTTGTTTATATATTCCAGAGCTTTTTCGTACATTCCGAGTTCGTTACAACAGGAAGCTCCGCAAAAGTAATAACTTTCATCATGAAAATCTTCTCCCGTATTATTAAGTTTTTCCCAAATTTTATATCCTTCCCGAAATCGCTTTAACATCATTAATGCCATGGCTTTCCATGCGTAAGCATAATAATCATAAGTGTCGTCGGTTCTTAGCAGTATAAATTTGTTTATTACCGAGATACATTTTTCATATTCTTCAATGTTGTAATAACATGCCGCAAGTGCAAGGTATGTCTCGGGCGATGCCTTGCTTGAATTTTTAATCAGCCTCAGATAACATTTTGCCGCGGACAAGTACTTTTTGTTTTTGTAGTAAAAAGCTGCTCTTGATTCCAATATATTACTCATACAAAAACAGTATAAAGTCGTTTTTTATGAATTTCAAATATTTCCTTACTTAAACGGAAGCACAATTTTCTGCGGATTCGATTTCATCAATTATAAGTTCAACAGCTTCAATTCTGTCATGGGCGTTCGTAACGGGTCTGCCTATTACCATAAAGTCTGCTCCTGCAAGAACGGCATCACGCGGAGTGTCCACTCTTACCTGATCATTTACCGATGCCCAGGTCGGTCTTGTTGCAGGGCAAAGAATTATAAAATCCTGTGCATCTTTTTCTTTTCCGAAACATTCTCTGATTTTTTTCGCTTCTTCAGCACTTGCCACTACTCCGTCAAGCCCGTTATCTCTGGCAACATTGGCGAGTTGAAGAACATAATCTTCTATATTTTTTTCTACGCATAATTCCGTCGTAAGCGTTCTTTGACCGAAACTTGACAGTAAAGTAACACCCAGAATGGTAGGATTTTCAGCCCCCATGGATTTTGCGGCGGCACGTGATGCTTTAACCACTGATGATACCATTTTTGAACCGCCTTGAATGTGTACGTTGAAAAAATTAATATTGTTTTTTACAAGGCTTATGCAAGCTTTTTGAACGGTGTTCGGAATATCATGAAATTTACAGTCATAGTAACATTTTGCACCTAATTCTTCTAACAATCTGAAAGATTCAAATCCGTAATTTACGATTAGCGGTAAACCTATTTTGAAATATCCGACATAATCCTTTAATTCTTTAACAAGTTCCTTTGCTTCGTGAAGATTATCGACATCAAGTGCCAAAATTATTCTTTCTCTTGCATTTTTAGGTTTTTTTATCATATCAAAAAAGATACTATCATTACAAAAAAATAAAATCAACCTTTTAAAGGATTAATCCTGTTGTCAAGTTTTTGTGTATAAAAGAAAAAATGTTTGCTGTATAATTTTTTTGTGAAAAGCGATGCTATAAAATCAGGTATATCAAGAACTCCTCACCGCGGCTTGTTAATGGCGGCAGGAGTCAGCAAAAAGAATATTGACAAACCGTTTATCGGTATTGCAAGTTCCTATTCCGAACTTGTTCCGGGGCATGTGGGAATGCGTGATTTGGAACATCATATTGAAAAAGGTATCCATAGCGGTGGCGGTCAATCTTTTATTTTCGGAGTCCCCGCGATATGCGACGGAATTGCCATGGGACACGACGGAATGAGATATTCTTTACCTTCAAGGGATTTAATAGCGGACTGTGTGGAAAGTGTAGCTGCCGCACATCAGCTTGACGGAATAGTTTTACTGTCAAATTGCGATAAAATTACTCCGGGAATGATTATAGCCGCTCAAAGATTAAATATTCCCGCATTGGTTGTTACCGCAGGTCCCATGTTGGATGGCTCGTGCAGAGGTGAAAATAAGTTAACTATGGTTTCCGGTGCTTTTGAAGCCGTCGGACATTACAGGTCGGGAAAAATTTCAAAAGAGTACTTATCATATCTGGAAGAAGAATCTTGCCCTTCGGCAGGTGCTTGTCAGGGAATGTATACGGCAAATACCATGGCATGTTTAACCGAAATAATGGGAATGAGTTTACCTTACTGTGCTTCAGCGTCTGCCGTTTCATCAAGAAAAAGACGAATGGCTTTCGAAAGCGGGCTGGCAATTATGTCTCTTGTCGATAAAAATATAAAACCGTCAGATATTATTAATCGCGAAACATTGTTGAACGCTATAACGGCAGCTCTTGCACTCGGCGGGTCAACAAATACTTTCCTGCATATTCTCGCTATCGCAAATGCGGGAGGGATTAATGTTACTCTGAAAGATTTTGAAGAATTGAGCAGTGTTATCCATCAGATAATTAAAATTAATCCGTCATCTTCGCTTACAATGACCGATTTCCATAATGCGGGAGGTGTGCCTGCCGTTATAAAATCATTGTACGAAGGTTGTAAATTTATAAACGGCAAAGAATGTTTTTATGACAGACCGACTGTTTCAGGTTTAAGTATTTCACAAATCGCAAAGCAGGCATGGGCGGATAACTCGGTTATTCCCGAATATAAAAATTCCGCTTACACAAAATCGGGTCTGAATGTTTTGTATGGCAATCTTGCAAAAGACGGATGTGTTATTAAGACCTCGGGTGTTGATTTTGATTGTTATGTTTTTGAAGGTAATGCAAAAACTTTTGACAGTGAAGAAGCCGCAATGACAGCATTAGAAAATGATACCGTAAAGCCCGGTGATGTTATGGTAATCAGATATGAAGGTCCGAAAGGCGGTCCCGGCATGCGGGAAATGCTTGCTCCGACTTCACTTCTTGCAGGTAAAGGTCTCGGCAAAAAATGTGCCCTTATTACCGACGGTAGATTTTCAGGTGCAACCAGAGGTATTTGTGTGGGTCATATTTGTCCCGAAGCGGCTAACGGAGGGATAATTGCCGTTGTTAAAGACGGTGACAAAATTAAAATTGATATTAATAATCGTTCAATAGAACTTCTCGTCGATGAAAAAGTTATTGACGAAAGACTTAAAAATTTGAAGCCTTTTGTCCCAAAAGTTAAATCAGGTTATCTCGCAAAATACGCAAATAACGTGTCTGACGCTTCACACGGGGCTATAGTTTAATTTTATAAAAAAACTAATACAAAGATATGATTAAAATTATTTTGTTTTTTTATAGAATTAGAGCATGTATAACTATGAACCCGAAACAGAGGATAAGGAACTAAAAAAAGTCGGTTTGGAACTTATGTTTATGACTCCCGAAAAATGTTCAAAACCCGACGGTATAACGGCGGTAGAACTTGCAAAACTCGTTGAATTGCCGCTTGAAACCGTTAAAAAAAAGCTGCAAATTTTGAAAGAAGTCGATATTGTTTATGTAAAAGGTATTAATCCCAAATATTGGCGGTTTAACGATTACAATTTTCAGCGAATGGACGAAAATGAAGAAGTATATAAACTTTTGTGCAGTTTTGACGACGTGGATTTCGACAGATTTTTTCAGTATTAATTTTTGATTTTAAGAATAAAAAAACAGGTTCATTTTTGAATTGAACCCGTTTTTTTTGGTCTTTTGATAATTAATCAAAAACGTAATTAATAATTGCAGCTTCTCTGCCGCGTTTGATTGCTTTTGCAATCATTCTTTGATGTTTTGCACAATTACCTGTAATTCTTCTGGGAATAATTTTCCCTGCTTCAGTCAGGTATCTTTTTAATTTTGCCGCATCTTTGTAGTCTATTGACTCAATTTTATCCGCACAAAGACTGCAATTTTTACGTTTTTTCTTGTCATCAAGATTTTGTCTTGCCATTTTCGATTAGCCTTTCTAGCCTGTTTTTATTGTAATACATTGTTTTTTTTAAAAGGGTATTTCATCTTCATTTATCAATTCGTTTGATAAATCATCGGATTCAAATTTAACGATTTCTTCTGTTCCGAATTTTGCATCAGATGAAGAAACAGGTGCATTTTCACCCAGTTTTTCTATTGTGTTGGCGTCAATTTCAAATATTCTTTTTTCGGAGCCGTCATCCATTTTAACAGTGTTTGTTTGAAGTCTGCCTTCAACCAGAACTCTGTCACCTTTGGTAAGTGATGATACTATTTCGTCGAGGTTGTTTCTTTTTGAAATTACCCGAATAAGAACTTCATCTCTTTCGCCTATATTGAGAACAAAAGCCGAAACTGCCACATTGTTTTGTGTAAAGCGTTTTTCGGGTGCTCTGTATAATGTTCCGGTTACAACCGATTTTGCTATTGACATATTTACATCCTATACATTTACTGTTTTTGATGCTTCAAGAAACATCATTCTCAAAATTGCATCATTTAATCTTAATTGTCTGTTAAATTCAGTGACTTTTTCTTCGGGCAAGCTTACTATTGAATTAACAAAATATCCGTCTCTGAAATTTTGAATTTCATAAGCCAGTTTTTTTCTGCCTGCTTTGTCTGTATTTTCTGTTTTTCCGCCCAAAGTGTTAACGTCGGAGTTAATTTTTTCAATCACTTTGTCAACTTCTTCCGAGTCAAGATTTGGTTTTAGAATTGTAAGTAATTCATATTTTTTCATTTAATAATTCTCCTTTTTTGTATTTGTAACATTTATACTAACCGAAAAAAATATTAATTACAATATGTATTCACCAAAAAAACTGTAATTTGCAGGACCGGTAAGAAATATATCTTTGTTAAAATCTTGTGAATTTCCTTGCCATTCAACGAATACAGACCCGCCCGGCAGATTAATTTTAATCTTAGATTCTGTTAAGTTATTTAAAATACCTGCAGCGGCGGTTGCACATGCACCTGTTCCGCAAGCCGGTGTTATACCACATCCGCGTTCAAAAACGCACATATCAGCTTCGTTTTTGGAAATAACTTTTACAAATTCGGTATTGGTTTTTTCGGGGAAATATTCATGTTTTTCTATATAAGGTCCGTATTTTTCGGCAAGTTCCATCGGGTTTTCATCGGTAAATATTACGCAATGAGGATTTCCCATGGATACGGGATTTATTTGAAATGTTTTGCCGCATACGGTAATTTCTTTACTTCTGCCTGTATAAGGTATTTTTTCATATTCAAAAACAGGTTTTCCCATGTTAACTTTTACGGTGTTACTGTCGATAATTTGGGGTTTGATTATTCCTGCTCCGGTTTCGACACTGAATTCTTTATTTTTAATTATGTTTTTATCGTGAATATATTTTGCGAAACATCTCATTCCGTTTCCGCACATCTGTGCTTTTGAACCGTCGGAATTATAAAAATACCATGACAAATCCGCTTTTTTTGAATGTAAAATCGGGATTATCATTCCGTCTGCCCCTATACCAAAATGACGCTCACATACTTTCAAAGCCAATTCCGAAGGCTGCATGGACGTTTTTTGGTATTCATCATAATCAATTATTACAAAATCATTTCCGCAGCCTTGCATTTTAGTGAATTTTATTGTTTTCATTTTTTACCTCTGATTCTTTGATAATATTATATCACAAGGCGGAATGTGTAATTATTTTGACTGTTAAAAATCTGTATTATATGAAAATTCTAGATATTTTCGGTAATTATACCGCCTGAACCGCGGTCAATTTCGCGTTTAAATGGTTTATCATCTTCGTTATAGTACGTTTTTACGGCTGCTTTTTGAATGTATTTTTCTATTCGTTTGCCGTAAATATCGTATTTGATGTGAGTTTTAACATCTTCGGGGAATTCGTGTATACTTTCTTCGGATTTGGTTTTTGTATCAAAGTATTCATAGGTTTTTTCCGTACGTCTTGCAAGTTTATTGTGTTCATCATAAACATTCATAAACTCACTTGTTATAAGTTTTGACAAATCATAAATACGTCCGATTTCAATATTCAAATGCCTTATATAATCTTGTATTAAATCGTCATGAGTGTTGTAAAAACGCATAATTACCGCACCGTCAGGGCAGATTTCCATCACGTTTTTACCGTATTCATAAAATTGCTCGGTAACTTTTGTCCCGTCTGCCTTTCTGTAAACATTTGCAAGAGGAATACCCTGTTCACTTGTTTTGGGCTGACCTTTAGATACCGAGAACGTATTGAATATGTTTTTAAAATTTTTCATACACGTATTATATCGGAAAAAATAAAATTTTCTTTAAGAATATCGTTCATATAACGTATTTAAGATTATGTTATAATCAAATTATGAAAAGAATTGTTGTTATAATATTCGTAATGTTTCTTGCAAACTTGTGTTTTGCGAGCGAAATAAGTGAGGATTACATTGATATAGCGGCAAATTATTGTTTTGAAGGGAATTATGCGGAATGTGAGAGTTATATTGATAAAGTCTTACAGTCCGAGCCGGATAACAAAAAAGCTTTATATATAAAGAAAGTTATTGCAAGACTTGAAAATAAATCAGCAAATTCTTACATATCCTCCCGCAGTAATGCCGTTAAAAATTCTGTCAAATTTAAGAAAAACGGGAAAAAATATGATGAATATATGTCCTTAAAAAATGCTTCCGATGAAAATTCGCCTGATGTATGGGCGGTATACTATCTTGCTGAATATTACAGAAAAAATAATAATTACACCAATGCTTTGGCTCAATACAGAAAAACGCTTTCAATAAAACATGATTTTACCCAGTGCTATTTACAAATGGCGGTTATTGAAAATGAAAACGGAGCTTACCCTGCGGCATTGGCTGATGTAAATAAATATCTTGCGGAGTTTCCCAAAAGTGATACCGCTTATGCGTTACGGGCAAAAATAAATTTTAATCTCAAAAATTATTCCGCTTCAATTGCGGATATTAACAAAGCTTTGGAATTAAAAGACGATATTACATACCGCTTAATTGAAGCAAAAATTACTTATGCAACGGGCAAATATGAAGATGCAAAGAAAAAATTTGAAATTTTGTCAAAAGACATTAAAACATCAGATATATATAAATATCTCGGTTTGTGCGATTATAATCTCGGGAATTATTCGTCCGCCATGTTAAATTTTGATAAGGCAATCATACTCTCTGATGACGACAAAATAGTAAATTCCCGTTATAATGAATTAAGAAAGATGCTGGAAAATAAATCATGAAAAAAAGAAAAACAAAACATTTAAAAAAAGAAAATACCTTTGCAGGATTAAAAAACTGGTCAATATCAATAATACTTTCGGTTTGTATACTATGCGGACTTCAAGGATACAGTGCATCCACTTTAAAATTTGCTCAAATAAGCGATTCGCATTTTTATACGGGCAGTAACAATACGACATTTAAACTTATAGCAGAATCGGATAAATTGCTTGATGATGCCATAGAACAGGTGAATGCAATTCCTAATATATCTTTTGTTATGTTTACGGGAGATTTGATAGATAAGGCATTTCAAAAGGAACTTGAAGCATTTTTGCCCCACGCACAAAAACTTAATTATCCGTGGTATTTTGCTTTCGGAAACCACGATACAATGATTGGCGGATATTTGACCCCCGCCACTTATATTAAAGAAGTACAAAAATATAACCCGAATTTCAAGTTCGAAAAAAGTTATTACAGCTTTGTACCCCAAAAAGGCTATAAAGCAATAGTTCTTGACAGTATAATTCGTGACCGGCTTACATCTAACGGGCAAATTGACAAAGAGCAGCTTGGCTGGCTTGATAATGAAATAAAAAATTCTCCGAAGGACGTAATTTTAATATTTATGCATGTGCCTGTAACAGAGCCTTTTAACAGCCCTAATCACAGACTTTTGAATGCTGATGACGTTGAAAGTGTTTTGAATAAATATAAAAACCCGATAGCCGTCTTTCAGGGACACTATCATGCGGCTATGATTAAACAAAAAGGAAATGTTGTTTATATCAGTTCGCCGTCTCTGGTTTCATATCCGAACGCATTCAGAATAATAAGTGTTACCAACCTGAGGAATAAAGTAATTTTTGATATCCAGTTAAAAGAAACAAGGTTGACCAATTTGCAAAAGTTATCCAAATTAATGGTATTTTCATCATCGGTATACACCGGAAGCGAAAATGACAGAAATGCTGTCATTACACTAAAAAAGTAAATTATTTAAAAGAGGAATAAAATATGAGCGAGTTTAAAGTAAAATTCAGAGGTGTCAGAGGCAGTTATCCGATAGCGAACAAAGACTATTTAAAATACGGCGGTAATACTTCGTGTGTAGAGGTTAACGTCAACGGTCATTTGATAATTCTTGATGCAGGTACGGGTTTAATAGATGTGGGAAACGAGTTAACCGAAAAATATATTGCTTCGGGTTCCGAAGTTGAGCAAAGAAAACCCGTCAATGCAACGGTTTTGATATCTCATATACATCAAGACCATATCCAGGGATTTACCTTTTTCAGACCGCTTCATATTCCCTCAACTATGATTAATGTTTTCGGCAATGTCAGTTACAGTGAAACGCTTGCGGATGAACTGGCAAATCTTTTGTTCGGAAAATCTTTTCCGCTTGATTTGGGCGATATAGCGGGTAATTTGAATATCAAAGATATAAATGAAAATGATGTTGTCATTTTAAGACATGATTGTTCCCCGATAATTAAACGAATAGAAACCGAACATGATACAATTCCGGAAAATGACGATGTTGTAATTAGTTGTTACCGCTCTTATGCACACCCTCAGGAAGGTGTTTTAATATATAAAATAGCTTATAAAGATAAAGTTCTTGTTTACGCAACGGATAAAGAAAGTTATTTGGGCGGAGATAAAAAACTTGTCGGTTTTGCACGCGACTGTGATTTGCTTATTCATGATGCACAGTACACGACCGAAGATTATTTGGATTCATATCTGCCCAAACAAGGTTACGGACATTCGACCTTTGATATGGCTCTTGAATGCCAGAAACAAACCAATGCAAAAAAACTTGTTTTCTTCCATTATGAACCGTCATACAATGATGAAAAAATGGATTTTATAAAAGAACATTACAAAAATATTTCCGACAAAGCAGTTTTTGCTTATGAAGGTCTTGAAATTGAACTTTAAATTATGAAGAAAACCGCGTTATTACTTTTAATTTTATCAGGATTAATTTTTTCGGGTTACAAAAAGCCTGATGTGTATGAAATTGATGCCGTGAAAAACGGTTACATTCACAATAACAGAGGCTTGATGTATATGCGTGAAAAATGTTATTATGCCGCCATTCAGGAATTTAAGATGGCAATAAGTCTTAATCCCGATACACAGGCAACATCGGTTTACTTCAACAATATCGGCGATGCGTATATGGAAATCGGTTATCCTGATTATGCATTGGATGCTTATGAGAGGGCATTAAAACAGTACAGCTTGAACTTGCAGTATTATACCGATTTGATAAAGTGCTATAAAGCATTAAATATTGTTCCGCAAAAGATAAAACAGTATTCCGACACGTCAAATCCGTTAAACAGGGTAATGCTCGGACTTTTGTATGCCGAAAACGGTGATGTTAAACGCGGAATTATTATCCTTGACGAATTCGTTATGTCGGAACCTGATTTGATTATTACGCCCGCATTAAAGAAATATATAAAAGATAAATCTAAGAATATTAGCTAATGATTGTTGTATTAAAAAGGCATGTGTAATTTCTTGACAAAAGTTAAGAAAAGTATATAATCATGTTTATAAAACGAAAAAATAGGGTATAAGAATATTATATG
>CANPZB010000043.1 GCA_947588755.1 Candidatus Gastranaerophilales bacterium
AATTTTCGGTGCTTCGCACCACAGTACCGCCCGATTGAAATATTTCAACCTTACTCTATCATTATAACATATATTTTAAAGATTTCAAGTGGTTGTTAATCTCATTTTAACTAAACTCTTTATGAGATATAAAGATTATGTAAGGAAATCAATGTTTGGTTATTTTTTAATTTATAATATGAATAATGATATAAGTCATTAGGAGAAAAATATGAACACCGTTAATGAAATTTTAATGAAGTTGGAAAATGCAGACAATTCCACTAAAAATGCTTTGGAAAATGAACTTGTTAATATAGGTACTTCCGCACTTCCTCAGCTTGTTGATGAACTGCAGGTTGTCAGAGGTATTAAACGCGGAGTTGTTGCAATGACATTAATCAGACTCGGCTCTGCATCAGTTAAATATCTTAAACAAGCGGCAAAAGATAATAAAGACTTTGAATGGGTTGCGGAATATTTAATTCGCGAAATTCAATGTTCTCAAGCTGCTTAATAAACGCATTTTTTCTTCACTTTCTGTTAACATAAATAAAATACCGGTAAGTTTTCTCCGGTATTTTTGTGTTATTGTTTAATTATGCAAAAATTTAAACCGTTTATTTTTTATTTAACGCTTTTTATATTGATTTTGATATTTTCTTTTAATGCAGCCGGATTTGATTTTGACCTTTGGGCAAGACTTATTGCGGGAATGGGAGTTATTGACGGCGGGCATGTTTTAAAATCTGATTTTTTGTCGTATACACCCGTACATGTTTGGTTCGATCATGAGTGGGGTTCGGGAGTTATATTTTATTTCTTCCTTAAATATTTTGGACCTTACAGCCTGATTATACTGCAAAGTTTGTTGATTTTTTTAATATTTTTTATTGTATCTTTAACCGTTAAAGTTCGCACAAAATGCTCCCCTTACTGTTTATTGCTTTATTTTGTTGCATTAATGGCAGTAATGCCCAACTTGAATAACCCCATTAGATGTCATTTATTCAGTTTTTTGTTTTTCGCACTATATATATATATATTGGAGAGAGTTCGCCGCGGGCAAAACGGACTTTTGTTTATACTTCCCGTAATAACTATTTTTTGGAACAATGTTCATGGCGGAATTGTTTCAGGTATAGGGCTTATGGTGATTTATGCGGCAGGCGAATTTTTAAACTGCAAACAGTGGCTAAAATACCTGACAACCTGTGCGGCATGCTGTTTGGTTATGTTAATCAACCCGTGGGGATATGAGTATATTAAGTTTCTTTTGCGGGCAAATACGATGAACAGACCTGATATTATCGAATGGTGGGGAATTTTTTCAAAATTTCATTTGTTTAAACAAATTCCGTTTAAGCTATTTTTGCTGACGGTTTTGTTAAATGAGGCGGTTTGCTTGAAAAATTCGCTCAAATTAAGTTCTCTAAAAACTGTTTATGAAAAGTGCGATAAGGTAAAAATTATACTTCTTGCCGTTACATTGTATTTGTCGGTTGTGCATGTAAAACTTATTCCGTTATTTGTTATCTCCGCATTAATTTTTTGTTACGAAGATTTTTGCTCTGTATTCGGCAAAATCAAATCCGAATTTTGCGAAAAAATTGAAAAAACAATATATATATTACTTATAACACTATGTGTATTCAGCGTTTGCGTTAAACAATTTTCAATTCCGATATCGGAGTCTGTTTATCCGGTTAAAGAGGTGGAATTCATAAAACTTAACAATATTCATGGAAATTTAATCGTTAATTTCGGTTTGGGAAGTTATGTTTCTTATAAACTTTATCCTGACAATTTAATATTTATGGACGGCAGATATGAGGAAGTTTATTATGACGAAATGATGCCGCTTTTGAAAAAGTTTTATCTTGTAAAACCCGATTGGGACGAAATTTTGGTTAAATTTCCGCCTGAGTGTATAATTTTGGAAAAGTATTATCCGATTTATAATGTTTTACGACATTCAAAAGATTGGACGGAAGTTTATACAAGCAAAGTTTTTTCTGTATTTATACCGTCTGAAAACAGAAAAAAAACTTACGTTCAACCTTCTGACGATAAAAATTATTATAAAAATACATTATTTGATACAGGTATAAAATTTAATAAATAATATAATTAAATTATGGTAAAAGAGTATTTTAAATATGCATGTTTGTTCGGCGGGGGTGCTATACGCGGATTATCATACGTGGGTGCACTTAAAGCGATGAATGAACTCGGAATTGTTCCTCAGACTCTCGCGGGAACTTCCGTCGGCTCAATTATTGCCGCATTGCTTGCGGTTGGTTATAACTGTGAAGAAATTAAAGATATATTTTTTAAGGTTAATTTTGAATTATTCAAAGATATTCAACTCGGTATAGGACCTAAATTTGCACTGAGTAAGGGTGAAGTTTTTCTTGAATGGGTCAGAGAACTCATTGAACAAAAATTTTACGGTGAAAATTATAAAAAAGGTGCGAATAAGGCAGTAACTTTCAGAGATATTGACAAGGAACTCGCAATAATTACGACTGATTTGTCAAATTTTGAATGTAAAGAATTTTCACGTCAGGAAACACCTGATTTTGAGGTTGCAAAGGCCGTTCGAATTTCATCAGGCATGCCCGGACTTATGAAACCTGTAGAATACAACAATACACTGCTTGTTGACGGCGATTTGCAAAAAAGCTGGCCTATGTGGAAATTGTGTAAACATTTGGTTTCTCGGGATGAACGTATTTTGGAATTTCGTCTGGAAGGGCTGCTTGATGACAACAACATGAACGCTCTTGATTATGCAAATGCTGTTTACAGCTGCATGACTTCCATGGCAACTTCTTTTATTGCAAGTATATATTCTGACTGTGATAAATACGATTATATAGTCTTGAATACGGGAAACACTATTGTTGTTGATTTTAATATCCCTGCCGATAAACGTGAAGAACTTGCACAAAGCGGTTATGAGCAAACTATGTATTATTTTACAAAAGTTATGCCGAGAAAAAAACGAAATCTTAAAGAAAAATATGAGATTTTATCGAAATATTTTACTAAAATAGCTAAATATTTATCCTGTAAGAAAATAGTAAAAGCCAAGATTACTCTGGGTGAAATGTATATTGACCTGTGTGAAATGACAAGAATTATTGATGACGGTCTTTATCAGGACATAAAAAATTTCACACTGTTGTTTACGGAAAATATAAAATATCCGTCATTATTCGGCAGAATATCTTTAAAAAATGAAAAACTTGTTATAGCAAAGTTAACTGACATTAACCTTAAATTAAAAAATAAAAAGAATGAAGCTGCACAATATCTTTCGGATTTTCCTATATAATTTTCTTGACAAAACTTAAAAAATACATATAATCATGTTTATAAAACGAAAAAAAAGGGTATAAGAATAATATAAGTATGCAATATGGGAATAAAAATGAGCGAGAAAAAGGTACATGTGATGTATAAAATCACACAAACGGGGGGGGGGTGAACCGTCCATACCATAACTTTTGGCGATTTTTTGATTTTTTATTATGCCCCGAAAATTTAGGTTCTCGTTCTGTCATCCTGAAAAACCATGTTCCCCTGAACTCTCCGCATGTCATGGTAAACCTTTTACATGTCATCCTGAACTCTATCCATGTCATCCTGAACTTGCGGATTTGCACAAGAACGGAGCGAAGCGAGTTCGTCCAAGTGAGCAAAACTACGCTTTTGCGAACTGTGCAGAATCCAAGACACGTAGTCCGGCAACACAATAAACGTAGAGCCGCCTTTACTTTGGCGGAAGTTCTAATCACCCTCGGCATCATCGGCGTTGTGGCTATGTTGGTAATGCCTCAGTTAATTCAAAATTACAGAAAACGTGTAGTTGAAACTAAATTGGTTAAAATTTACAGTTTAATGAATCAGGTTATAAAAAGAGCTGAAGTAGACTTTGGCCCCAAAAAAGATTGGACTTATGAAGGTGGTGAAGGCGGTGGTGTTTCAGATCAGACAGAATGGGTTCAAAAATATTGGGCACCATACATGAAAATTATTAAAATTGATACTTCGTCAGGCAGAAAACATCCTTTAATTTATTTGCCCGATGGCTCTACGTTGTATTGTCTAAATGGTAATAGCGTTATTATATGGATATACAGTATTCATGGTGACGCACGAAAATATCTTGATGCTGTTGATAGTTATTATCCTGACGGTAAGAATACTTTTGCATTCTGGTATGAGTCCGATGTGACCGGGAATTATTCAGTTACATTCCCCCCAAATGACGGGATAACAAGAGAAGGTTTTATACCGCACACTCAAGGTTGGGATGGTACAAGAGAGGGGCTGTTTGATAACAGCATTGTAAAATATCATGGTACCTGGTGCAAAAAAGACGGAGGATTTTATTGTACAGCTTTAATAGAAGATAATGGCTGGAAAATTCCTGATGACTACCCGATAAAATTTTAATAAAATGAAAGTTGTCTCACCCAGCTTACTTTCTCTCTGCTTAATCAAATACATCAGGAAGAATTAAATTTTGTTATACAAAAAAAGACCTCAATTGAGGTCTTTTTTTAAGGCGACACCCGGATTCGAACCGGGGGATAAAAGCTTTGCAGGCTTCTGCCTTACCACTTGGCCATGTCGCCATTGTCTCTTTATAATAAAAAAGACATGCTTAAATGTCAATAAGATTATTATTGTTTAACAGGACTAATAGCAGATAGTATATAAAAATGATTATGCTTGTATTTTATACATCGTATATATGATTTTTGGCGGTTCGGGATAAATATATATGAATTAATATCGTATAATTCTAATGAGATATATTGACTTTTTATAAATCATCATTAAAAAGGAAAATGTAAGGTAGAAATTTTATAAACAAGGAGAGTGCATTATGGGCATGGCAGCATCACAAGCGAGATATTTGGCATTAACGGCAAGAAAAACCAATGTTGAGTACGAAGGACAACAGGTTAATCAGGCAAGAACAGCTTTAGCTAATCAAAGTGCTAATACGTTTAACGATTTACTTGCGTTGGAAGTGCCGACAGCTCCAAGCACGCAGGATTATACAACAGTGCAATATTCATATCAGGACGGAGTTTACGGTGAAACTATTACGGGAATGACAGAGTTATTGAATGATCCGGACGGTTACAATTATTCCGTAACTCATTATCATTATGCGGATGTGTTCTCTGCAACTCAAACCAAAAGAAATAATCCGCAGGTTGTTATGGAAAATGATGTTCCGAAGTATGTAGGAAACTGCGAAGTGTTCAAGTATGATCCCAATGATGAAACTCAAAAAGCCGCTTATGAACAAATTTGCCGTGATTTCCCCAATGAGAAATTCTCCAAAGCACAGCAGGATCAAATATATTACTGGGTAAGTCAGGGAAGGACGTATTTTGCTTGTCTGGAAGATTTGAAGGCAAGTGCGGACAGTGCTCCCGATCCGTCTAAACCTACCGAAAATCAAAACAAATTGACTCAGTATTATGCGGAAATTTCAAAACAAAAAATCGAAAGAACCGAAAGAGCATTTATTGATATTGATGATTCCGGTCGTGCTCAGTCAATAAGATTTGAAGATTCCAGTGCTACATATACACTTAATGCCGAAACGGTTACTGATGAAAATGCTTATAACGATGCAATGAACCAATATAATTACGATATGCAGGTTTATGAAAAGGCTATTGCGGATATAAATGCAAAAACCCAAAAAATTCAGGAGCAGGACAGAACCCTTGAATTGCGTTTGAGACAGTTAGATACTGAACAAGAAGCACTTCAAACCGAAATGGAAGCAGTTAAGAAAGTTATTGACAAGAATGTTGAATCTACATTCAAGACTTTTGAATAATAAAATGAGAGGTTAAAATGTCATACAGAAATGATAGTTATCTTGTAATCGCAAACAAATTCAGCACGGCAAGCACCGATGCCAAAGCACAGTTGTGGGAAACCTATGACAAACTGCGTGACCTGACTGTATCAGGCAGCGGTATGGGTACGGGTTTTGAAGCTACAGGCGGATTTTTGTACAATATGGCAAGTCTTTTTGCACCGTCATCTTTCGCGACTGTTTTTGGTAATGCGGAATCAATGAATATCCCCGGAACATCTTATGGCGGACTTTTTCCGAATAACTCGTCTTTCGGTATGAACAGTTTGTATAATTATTCGGGATTTCCGAACGGTGCAGCCCCGATTAGCTGGGGTCTGGGCGGCGGATTAGCAACCGGAGGTGCATCTTCAATTCTGTCGGGCTGGGGCAGTGATAACGGATATGCAACGGGTTATGCTTCAAATCTTGGCGGTATTGCCGATGTCGCAAGTGCTGCAGCTTACGGTATTGGTGCCGCAAACGGTTACGGATTCGGTATGAAAAATATAGTTCTTCCGCTCGCAAGCGTAATATCGGGCTGGGGCGGAATTATGCAGGCGGCTGCTCCGTATTTGGGTGAATACGGTTTGCCCGCACTTGTTATGGGTAACTTAATGCAAGGTACAACTTCCTCGGCTCTTGCGGCTTACCAAAATATTACCGGCAATATTACGGCAAGTGCGGATACTATTCTTTCAAATAAAGTCAGAAACATTGAAACTGTTTGTAAAATGCTTGATACTCAAGGTGATGTCGTGAAAAAAATGCTTAAAGAATCCATTGACAGCGACAGTAAAGCTATTCAAAACTTGTAAAAATATATTAATTATTATCTGCAAAGTGGTATTTTTATTAAAGTTTTTTAATGTTTTATCCGTTATATGAAAAAGAATACAATAATTTTAGACGACGAATGATTAAGACATGTTAAGAGATTATTACTTAAATCGGCAATAATTTTTTATCAAATGTTTTAATATACATGTAGGTCTAAAGTGTAAAGGAGAAATATGCTTCGTGATACTTTAGAGATGAATATCAAAAGGTTAATAGACTTTTTAGAATATTCAAAAAACTTCATTATAAGGAAAAATCCTTTAAAGGCAATGGCAAATTCAATAGTTGATTCACTAAAAGAATTTTTGACCATGAAGAAAAAACTGAAAATGGCACAATACAGATTAAATTATCACCGCCATCAATTCCAAAAAATGGAGCAGTTAATAGCCGAAAATAACCAGCACAGTTTCTTGAAAGGCAGTAACCTTAACGAAACAAGATAAAGGGAAAAATAATGGGATTAATTACCTCACAAATAAGATTAATTTATCTTCAACAGTCCAGACTTGATTTAGAATACAAAATGCAGTTGATAACTCAAGCCAAAATGGGATTGTCCCAGTCCGTGAGTGATTTAACTCAAGCAAGTAACGATTACAACGACCCTGATTCGCCTATTACAAAAATGCTTAATCAGCGAATAGCCAAATTAAAAGTATTGGAGCAAAAACTTGATTTGCAAATGGCTACTTACAAAACAAGATTAAATATGATAGAAACGGAATACCAGTCTTGTCAAAGCATGCTTGATCGAAGTATACAAAACTCATTTACTTATAAATAAAAAATCCGATTTTTTAAAATCGGATTTTTTTTTATTAAAGGTTTGTTTGAATAAATAAACTGATTATATCATTCAGGGCTGAATATTGTCTTTGGAATTTTTGGGATTGTTTTTCCAATATTCCGATTTGTCTTTTATATTCCATAATTGAAGCCTGACATTCTCGTGTGGAATTGTTGAGATTTTCCTGAACCTGTTGTGCTTCCTGCAAAACATTTTTCATTGAAATTCCGAGTGCTTCCATTGTTTGTCGGATTATTTGAGCACCTGTTTGTTTTGATACCCCTGCGGGCAGGCGGTTAATTAATTGTTTTAATACCGCAATATTTGAAGGTACTTCAAATTCGTCAATATCTTTTGCAAAACTGTCTTTATTCACGGAAGAATTATGACTAAATTGCATTGGATTTACCATATCCTGTTGAGCGATATTTTCAGAAATATTTTGTGAAGAATCGTAGTCAGTTGTTGAAATATCGGCAGCAGGGGTTTCTACATCAAATTCATCGTTCGGATTAACAAATTCAACATCCTGCTCATTGTTATTTTCATTTGCATAATCCTGTTGAACATCTTCGGCAGGATTTTCAACAACCTGTTGAATTTCTATATTTGACTGAGTTTTCAATGCTTCTACTATCTTTTTCCCTACACCTTCAGTAATTCTGTTACTTGCCATTTTTTCCTCTTTTTTAATTTACCACACGAAAATCATAATATACAAAAAAAATTATTTCAATATAATACCTTTTTTAAGTGTCAAATAGTTACGAAATGATAAGAAACTTCAAAAAAAAGTAAATAGTGTTATAATACACATGTAAGTGCATTTAAAGAGGATAAATAATGAAAAGACGAGCTTACATAAGCGTTTATAACAAGTCCGGCTTAGCTGATTTTGTGCAAAATCTTGTTAATAAATTTAATTACGAAATAATCGCATCTCATGATACCTATGAATATTTGAAAAAATCGGATGTTATCGTAACCGATATAAACGAATGTATTTCTGACGGCAGTTTATTGTCGGGTGATTTAGCCATATTTAACGAAAGATTACTTGCGGGAATAGTTAAGTCGGGAAGTGAAGAATATTCTCCTCAGCAGCTTGAAAATTTGGCGGTAAAAACTTTTGATATGGTTGTTGTTAATTTACCGCAAATTAAGAGTAATGATTTTAAAAATATCAATATTGACGAATATATAGAAAATATTGATGCGGCAGGTGTTGCACTTTTGCAAATCGCGGCTAAAAATTACAAGAATATTACCGTTATTACCGACAAAATTGATTATTATGTAGCGTTAAATGCTAATGAATTCGGGCGTTTGAAACTTGCCTCAAAGGCTATGAGCGTTATATCCGAATATAACAGATATTTAAGTGATAAAATCAGCGAAAATACCGGTGAAAAGCTTTATAAAATATTTAATTTTGAAAAGATAAAAAATTTGGACTGCGGTGAAAATTCTCATCAGAGTGCCGCAATATACAAAAATGAACAAATGATAGACTATGAAGTGCTTTTTGATAAAGAACTTTCATATAACAATATAATTAATATAACAGAAGTGGTTAATATAGTCAGTGAATTTTACGATGTTAATGCCGTTGCGGTTGTAAAACATTCCGAACCTTGCGGTGTTGCACTGGGACGCTCTTTGTATGAAGCTTACACAAAAGCATTTGATTGCGACCCTTTAAGTTGTTTCAGCGGCACATTCGGATTTTCCAAACCTGTTGACTACGAAATTGCCAAGCATATAAATTCTATGGCTGTTGAAGTTATTGTGGCTCCTGATTTTGACGAAAAAGCAATTGAACTTCTCCAAGAAAACCCCGAAATTAAGCTTGTTAAACTTAATACGGAATTGTCGGAATACAGAAAACTGGTTACGGAAGAAATAATTGTTACTCCTTTCGGAACTCTTATTCAGGATAAAAATTCAAGTGAATTGAAAAAGGATTTATTTGAAGTTGTGACAAGTACCAAGCCGACTGTCGAACAAATTGAAGATGCTGTTTTTGCATGGAAAATAGCAAAGTATGCCAAAACTAATTCTGTTGTAATTGCCAGAGATTTTAAAACTAATGCGATTTCACAAGGAAGTACCAATACTTTGCAAGCTGTGGAAGCTGCTCTTAATTATGCTTGTGACGGTTCAAAGGAAGCAGTTTTGGCAAGTGACGATGTTATTTCTGCGGAAGACAGCATTTATGCTGCGGCACAGGGCAGAATTTCGGTAATTATTCAACCCGGAGGTTCAATAAAAGACCAAAAAATTGTTGAATTATGCAACAAATATAATATTGCAATGATTACTACCGGAATTAAAAACTACCGACATTAATCATATTTGTGTTTTATGTAATTAAGTTTGCGGGTTGAATTTCTTTTTAGCGTGCATACTTCATTCCTGTCCAACGCCGCTATTTAATTTTATTTAACACGTAGGTTGTGCATTCCTGCCCAACAACTAATATTTACATTAAAAATTTGTTGGGGTAGAAACCCCAACTTACATTTTACGATTTGTAAAATTACTTGAGTTTTCATTAAAGTTTTTTTTTTAAAATGCCGATATACAACCTGTAGAGAAAATTTTTTATGAAAGAGGTGTAATCATGACTGATATGAATATTCCTAAATGGATAGCTGATATATATTATCGGGTTGATAAAAATAGAGATGGAAGTATATCGAAGGATGAATTAAATAACCTTGATAGAGAGAAAGATGGTATTGGTACTGGGTATCAATTTGAAGCAGGAATGGACTTAAATAGTTTTGTAAATAAAAATCGCTCAATATTTAGCGGTTATGTTCATTTTGAAGGCGAGCCCACACAAGGAAGGCAAATTCTAAATTCCAAAACTAATAAACTGGTTCCTACAGAGTCTTTAAGGAATGAATCGTTAGATTCGCAGAAAAGTATTGAAGTTGGTCAAGGAGAATATACAGTCGCGAAATATAAAGATACACCGTATATGCAAACATTTGGTATAGGTCCTTGTGTCGCAGTTACAATTTATGATAAAAAGCAAAAAATGGGATTTTTAGCACATATTGATACGCCTGATAAAGCAAAGTCACTAAACGGTGTTTTAAATCGTTTATCTAGTCAGGGGTTTAATTTAGAAAATTGCGAAGCAAGAATTATTGGAGGTCAAACAGGATCTTCTACAGAAACTATAAAAACAATACAAAAATGTCTTGAAAATACTCCGGCAACGATTGCCGAAATGGATGTATTGGGTAATAAGGTGAGAAGTATTCAATTAAATTTAGATACCGGAGAAGTAACAGATTATAAAGAAACTATTCATACAAGAAAAGATACAGAATTTGTCGGAATTCAAACACTGTTTAATAATACATTAAGTGAATATAAACCTAAACCGTAAGTTTGGGGTTATACCCCCAACTTACATTTCACACATACTAAAAACTTTTTTATTTCCAATAGACCTGAAATTTTTCCAAAAGCCCACAGTGCAATTAGCAATTTCTTCATATACTTTTAATCCTAAATTATTAATAAAATAGAATACATTTACTAGTACAATGTAAGATTATAAATAAGTATACAATGTTGATATGATAAAGTCAAGTTAAATATAAGGTACATTTTAATGACTTACGACAGAAAACTAATTAGAAACGGTAATGGTTGGGCGATGACTCTAAATTCGACCATTTTGGAGTTTTTGGATGTAAATCCTGAAATTAATATGGTTAAATATAGTCTTTATAACAATACGCTTGTTATTAAAAAGAGCGATAAAAAAGTCAAAAATAAAAAATAATTATTAAAAGTACTTATATTACTAAATATTATTAAAATATGCAACAAGACAAATTTAAAGAAGTTGTAGGAAGGATTTTAAAGAACTAAGGGGCACGTAGGTTGGGCATTCCTGCCCAACAAAAACAGCCGGTTGGTTTATGGGTGAAAAGCAATTGTTTCACCCGTCATACGAACTTAAAAATGAGGGAAAAAAGAAAGTCCCCATTCAACTTGAACGGAAACTTTGCAGGTTGGAATTTTCACTTAACCACAACCTTTGGACTCACATATCTGATTTTATTTTATCTTCAAGTCCCTGATAATAATTAAGGACATTTTTAAGCTGTTTGTAAAACAGATTATCGCCATGGTCGTTTATATGTGTTAAACAAGGGCCGTCCATTGTTTCGTCGATTTCTGCGGGGTTATAAATATTGTTTTCAATAACTTTTATCTTTGTGTTATTCATTACCGCCATAAGCCAAAACCAAATATCATCGTTTGTGGGTGCAAGTTTCATGAAAAGATTTTCATCGGTAATATCTTTATATAAAGAATTGGGAGGATATAAAACCCCGCCGACTCCGACAAGTTTATTGGCAAAAGAAGGTTTTTTATAATACTTTTTTCCGCCGCCTTTAGCTTTTATTTCGCCGTTTTTGTAATAAATTTTGGTGCATCTGTGACAGTGAATAAATTCGGGATTTTTTAAATAAGATTTATACAAAAGTTCAACCGTTTTTTTATCGTAATATATGTCGTCATCAAATGTTATAATAATATCTTTCGGAAATTCTTTTAAAGCGGGAATAAGTTTTTTGTAAGGTTTTATATCGTGATACCATTTTATTTCAAGTCCGTAATTTTTCAAGTCAATAAGTTCTTTGGTAAGGTTATTTTCGCCGTCGGGAAACTGTTCTTTTGCAAGCCAAAGTAAAAGCCTGTCGGGTTTAAATGTCTGATTTAACAAGGAAGAAACCGTTTTATGCAGATAAGGTATTCTGTCGGGAAATGATGTTAAAGACGCAACGACTTGCGGTGAGCGTTTTTTGTCTGTCACGCCGTTTTGAATTACTTTTTCAAATTGATAATTTCTTCCTTTTTTATACTCAAATTTTATTCCGAGTATTGTAATAATTCTTTTGTTTCCTTTTTTTTCTTTTTTAAACAGGCACATTTTTGTCCTCATTATGCGGAAGTTTAAGCATTTGACCGAGTTTCAAGTCGTATATCGAGGGAATAAATTTGTCTACACCGCTTGCTGAAGTAAATGTCATTTCGCCGAAATATATTTTGCCGTCAACATTGTAAAAATCCACTCTTACAAGTGAAAATTCCCGACAAAGTATTTTAGCAAGTTCAAGCATTTTGTCTAAATTTTGCGGAGCGGGTATAGGTTCTTTGGAATTCGGATAAGTCATTAAAAACGGCTGTAAATTCCATTTTGTATCATAAATATTTTCGGTTCTGTTTTTAAACCTGCCGCAGTCTATCCATATAAATTTCGGTTCACCGTTAAAGCATAATGTTTTATAATCGTTCAGTTCACCTTTAGAATCTTCAATATATTTTTCGGCAATAATTTTTGGCGGAATATCTTTATATTGTAACTCAAGTCCGGCTTTGTAAGCATAATTGCGTTTCATCCATTTATCGAACTTCTTTTTTGCTTTAATTTTATCAAATTTTGATTTATCTTTGACAATAATATTCCAGGCACAGCCGTGGTTTGCTTTCAGTACAAATTTGTCGGGCAACCTGTCAAAATCAATTTCGTCAAAGTTGTTCCAAACCCCTAACAGTGGGATAAGATATTCTTCGCCGATTTGGTTTTTTATCCATTCTCTAACCGAATATTTGTCTGCCAGTTGAGTTTTGAGAGGCGAATTGTCATAAAGTTTCAACCATTGAATTTTTTCGTTAAAAGTTTGGGGGTTTTCCAGATTAAGCTTTTTGCCCGTCCTTTTTTTGTACCATTTTTTCAATAGTTTGGGAAAGTCTTTTTCGTCCGTGTTCTTTTTAAAACTAAGTTTATAATTCCCGATATTGATACTTAAACCTTCACCGTATTTTATTTTTTCTATTAAATCCATATTTTCTCCGATGTTATTGTTAATTGTAGATATTAAGTAATTACATGTCAATGGAAAATGAAAATTTATGAATTATATGTTGCAAGTAATGCATTTTAAATGTATTATATAAGTTGTTAATAATTTTAAGGATACGGAAATGGGAATAAAGTCTTGGGAAGATTATTTTTTGGACCTTGCAAAAACATGTGCAAGCCGTTCAAATTGTATAAGGGCACAAGTCGGAGCCGTAATTGTCGGTGCTGATAAAAAAATTAAGGCAACGGGATATAACGGCACACCTTCGCATGTCGAATCGTGTTATGAGCGTGGTGAGTGTTACCGTATAAAACACAATATTGAGTCGGGTACGAGATATGAAACTTGTCGTTCGATACATGCCGAGCAAAACGCTATAATTCAGGCGGGTCAAGACAGATGTATGGGTTCGACGATGTATATTTGGGGACATAATTTTATATGCATATTATGTAAGCGTTTTATTGTGCAGTCAGGTATTCGGGAAGTTTATTTGAAAAAAGATGACGAAGCACCTGTCATTCATGTTTCCGTTGAAGATATCAGAAAAGAATTGGAAAGTGTCCAGTAAATATTCTTGACAAAAGTTAAAAGGGTTGTAATTAACTCATACATGGGAATAATTGTATAGGGGGGTTAGAGATTAAAAACGGACAAGCGTAGTCAGCTTATCCGTTATTTTTTGCCATGTCTGACGGTCTTAGTCAGAGCATTTATGTTTACCGTCCTTTTTTGCCATGTCTGACGATTTTAGTCTGAACATTTATGTTTGCCTTCCCAGTGCTACGCACGTAGCCCGCTGGGACAGTTTAGTCAGAACACTTATGTTTACCGTTCCAAGATAAATCATCACAATGCAGGTAGTCCATATTTCCGTTATAGACAACCCATTCGGTACATCCCCAACCTGCGGCATTATAACAATCATTTTTAAGATTTGG
>CANPZB010000044.1 GCA_947588755.1 Candidatus Gastranaerophilales bacterium
ATTACAGTCGGATTTGTAATGTTTAAAAATAACGGAGGTAAAACAATGGCAGATGTCGGAGATAATAAAAAAGTTTTAGTAGCTTATTTTTCAAGAACAGGCGAGCAGTATTCGGTAGGTAATATCAAAGAAGGTAATACCGCAATAATTGCTAAAATTATAGCAAATAAAACAAATGGCGATTTATTTGAAATCAAAGTAAAAAACGATAATTACCCTAAAAGCTATAACGAATTAACCGAATACGCTAAAGCTGAAAAACAAGCAAATAAAAGACCCGAATTAGCACAAAAAGTAGAAAACATTGAACAATACGACACCATTTTTATCGGTTATCCAAACTGGTGGGGCGATATGCCAATGCCTGTATATACATTTTTAGAAAGCTATGATTTGACAAATAAAGATGTACATCATTTCTGTACTCACGAAGGATCGGGCAGTGTAAAAGACGGCTTTGCAATATACGGTCATACTGCACAAAAAAACAGAGCCGAAGCCGATAAAAAAGTTACCGAATGGTTAAAAGGTTTAGGTTACTAAAAATAAAAATGAGGTAAAATTTATGCAAACGGTAAAATTAAATAACGGAACAACAATTCCTGCAATCGGTTTTGGAGTTTTCCTTATTCCTGATGACGGAACATGTCAAAAAGCAGTAGAAGAAGCACTATCTGTCGGATACAGATTTATTGATACCGCAGCAGCTTATATGAATGAAAAAGGTGTTGGTCTTGCTATTCAAAAATCAGGAATCAAAAGAGAAGAAATTTATATTACTTCAAAACTATGGCTGCAAGATTACGGCTATGAAAATGCCAAAAAGGGAATAGATACATCACTAAAAAACCTTAATGTTGATTATATTGATTTGTATTTGCTCCACCAACCTTATTTTGATACAAAAGGTGCTTGGAAGGCATTAGAAGAAGCAGTTGGGGAAGGGAAGATAAAATCAATCGGAATAAGTAACCATACAATAGGATTTTTAGAAAAATTACTTCCCGAAATGAAAATCAAACCCGTAATAAATCAGATGGAATGCAATCCTTTGTTTCAACAAAAAAAATTAAGAGAATTTATGTCGCCTTTTGATATTAAAATGCAGGCTTGGTATCCTTTAGGACATGGAAACAGAGAACTTTTTGAAAACGAAGTTTTAAAATCAACTGCAAAAAAATATAATAAATCGGTTTCCCAAGTTATTCTAAGGTGGCACATTGAAGAAGGTATTATTCCTATTCCGAAATCAACATCAATTACTCATATTAAAGAAAACTTTGAAGTATTTGATTTTTCGCTTGATGAAGATGATATGACAAAAATTCGTGCTATTGATAAAGGAGTTGGCTCGCACAATCCCGATAATTTATCAATTGGCGAAACTTTATTAAAAGCATATAAAATCCACGATTAACTGCAATTTTAATAAAAGAGAGAAAACTAAAATATAAATTTAATCTTAATAAAAACCGATAATTAATTTATCGGTTTTTTATGTTAATTTGAAATTTTGCAAAATAAATATTAAAATTTTTAGAATTAACTTGCCGAAATAATCAAACTAAATGATTCAAATAATCAAACTAAGTGTCTCTTTTCATTTGTTTTTTTTAAAGTAAGCCTTAACTCGGATGTCGTTCCGACCCTCTCGAAAAACGATAATCAATCGTTGCTGCTTGGTTGCTCGCGTTTAACGGGTCTGCGGTTGACGTCTGCAATTGACTTCGTCATTTTCGCCGTCAAGCCTTGCCCTCAGCTCGCAATCCGCTCGGCACAGTGAGTTGCGGCAAATTTTCGTAATCAAAACAGTATGATGTTTTGACGTCCTTAGTTCACCTCTCGCAACGACATTTAGTTCGTAGACTGGGTGAAATGACAATCGTTTCACCCAGTCTACTTTCTTTTTAATAATTTATAAAAATTCACACGCAGAATTTATTTGTATTCAATATTATTTTGAAGTATTTTAAGGTATATAAAATATTTAAAAAATAAAAGGTGAAATGATGAAATTTAAATATCTTCCCGATAAAACATGGGAAATAGAGAATTTAAAAGAATATAAAGATATCATAGAAATAATAGAGCGTGAGAAAAAAGAAATTCTGCCGAAAGAAGAAGATAATTCAGGTATATTTTATGCATTAAATATAACTCCGTTAAATAAAACTAAGGTATTAATCATAGGGCAGGACCCATATCCCAATCCAGAGCGGGCTCAAGGCATCGCCTTTTCATTTAAAAGCAATACTCCCGCAAAGGATTCTTTAAAAAATATATTTGCGAAACTAAGCGAAATAGATAATTATCAATATAAGAATACCGACTTAACCTACTGGGCTAAACAGGGTGTTCTATTATTAAATACATCTTTAATATACACATCAAAGAATGATATAAACAAGTGGGGAAAAATATGGAAACCGTTTATAAACTATATTATAGAAAAACTGATAGCTGAGAAAAAAAGAACGAAACAGCCGCTGGTAATTATGTTATGGGGCGGTCCCGCAAATGAAATACAAATAATTAATTCAATCAAGGAAGAAGACTGCATAAAAATTTTACGTTCATCGCACCCATCCAATCTGGGCAAGAATAAAAGTCTTCAAAAAACGATTCATTCTTTTACTGACCCTGATTATAACCATTTTAAAGAATGTAATGAATATCTTAAATCAAAAGGTGAAAAAGAAATAAACTGGCATACCTAAAATTATCTTTTTATTAGAATGTTTATCAATTTTATCTGCGGTAAAAGTTTGTAGATCGTATTTACTAATCCGACAACTTTAAGAAACAATGAGTTCGTAGGATGGGTGTGCTATTATAAAATAATTTAAAATTAAATTTTTACTCTTTTTTACAAATAGTAAGATGGTGGACAATTTCCACCCGTCATACTTTCTTTCCACTTTTGCAGCCTTAAAAATCTGCTATATCCTTAAATTTTGCGTTCAATATTTCAACAATGTCAAATAATACTTTTACACTCGGGAAAGTTGCTCCACGCTCAATTTTTGAAAGATGTTCTCTTGTTATACCCAGCTTGACAGATAAATTTAACTGAGAAAAACCTTTCGATTTGCGTAGCTTTTTAATCTTTTGCCCTAAAAGTTTTAAATTGTCCTCATATCTTGACATAATTAATATTGTCCCATATAATTAAATTAAAAATGGAACATGTCATAACCCATTTTAAGGAGGGATTATTTATGAAAAAAGGTTTTACTTTAGCAGAAACATTAATTACATTAGGAATTATCGGCATTGTTGCTGCAATGACTATGCCCGTAATTATGAATAAATACCGACAAAAAGTCGCTGAAACACGATTACTTAAGTTTTACAATGTAATGAATAACGCTATTGCTCTGTCGGAAATCGACAACGGTACCCGAAAAGAATGGCCTCAATTTTGGGAATATATCAGTCCATGCGGTACAGGAAAAGGCTATGATAAAGACTGTTTAACACGAAATTTTGATAAATTCTTTAAGCCCTATTTAAAAATATCTGATATTAATTATTTACCTACGACTTTAACTAATCCTTATAATGGGGCATTACTGGTAAATTTGCCCGACGGCTCTGCCTTTACTTTCATGTACTATGGCGAAACTTTTATTTTTTATCCTGTTGGTTCACATGCGACCGATGAAAAACACCAAAAGGAAAATAAAGATTATTTTAGGTTCATTTTTTATCCTATAAAATCCAAGAATACTGAAAGAGACAAGTATTTGGTGAATAAAGGACTTGAACCCAATATCCCTTACGGATGGGACGGAAACGAGGAAACACTACCTTGCATTGTTAAGGCAGAACTTAACGGCTGGAAGTTTCCTGATGACTGCAACCCGTTTAAGTAAATGATCGGGTTAATGAAGTGTACCCAACACCACTAAATCATAGGCGGTCGGAAATTGGTTGAGTATTTCAATTTCAAAACGGTCAAAAAGTATATTTTCTTGCACTCTTTTACTTAAAATGTAAGTTTGGGTTTCTACCCCAACAAAATTTAATGTAAAATATTAGTTGTTGGGCAAGAATGCCCCCAACCTACTCTCTGTGTGATTGAATTGTACGTTTAGTTTTACAAAGCGAATTATTGAGCCGAAGGCGAAATCAATGAGCCTGTATGCGTTAGCTGATTATTTCGGAAAAGACCGTTTTGAAAATTAGCAAAAAATTAACACTAAGTTTCGGAAAAATAACAACAAATTTCAGAATTTTAATAATCGAATTTATTTTATTCAAAATTAAACTCCTTTTGTATTGTTTAATGGTAATTTTTCTTTAGTTATTTAATTTTACTCTTGTTTAAACTTTTCTTTATCAAGATATTTAATTACTCTTGCAGGAGTTCCTACAACAACGGCATTATCGGGTACATCTTTTGTTACGACCGCACCGGCTCCTACTACTGCGTTTTCGCCGATTGTAACACCGGGAAGGATTGTTACATTTACCCCAATCCAGACATTTTTCTTAATATGAACGGGTTTGCAGGTAATAATATGCCTTTCATACATATCGTGGTTATTGGTTGCAATTGTACAATTTAAAGAAATCATTGTGTCATCTTCAATTGTAAGTCCGCCTGCTGACATACATTGAAAACCGTTTAATATAACAACGTTTTTGCCTATTTTAACTTTATCAGCAAGAATTGTGAAAATCGGAGGATGAATGACGGTATTTTCACCCAAAGTATGGTTGAAAAGTTCGTCAATTAACTCTTTACATTTAGGGGTTGTAGGATTTGTTTGATTTATCCTAAAACATAAATCAGAGCTTCTTCTCGCTTCTTCGATTCTTTCAGGTTCTTGATTTCTGACATCAATTCTAATTTCTTCCATAATTACCTCGCTTTTTCCGATTTTGTGCCGCTGCATATTTTGCGTTTATCGTATCTATTTTCATAATATATTTAAAGAATTATTTCAACCCTGTGCAAGAATACTCAACTACATGCTGCATGCTCACAATAATTAAAGGCATGGGAGGGAAAAATTACTTCTTACGAACAATAATGCTGTAGCCAAGCACATCAAACACTTCAATTAGCTCAGAAACTTTTATCGTGCCGTTTCTCAATTTGTTGGTAAGATTTTCAAGCGAATCGGTTTTATTATATTTATGATTAATATCTATTTTCAATCTGGTAAGTGTTTTGCCTTCAAAAACCGTTAAAAATTTGACAAGTTTTCTGACATTTTCTTTGTTTAAAATATACTCCTGTTTCATTTAATAATTATGTCTTATTATAAGCTTGACAATCTAATTATATAATTATAAAATCTAACTATATAATTAGATTAATTATATAACAGTTTGATTTTTAATTGAACCGTATAAGAAAAGCAAAAAAAAGGAAAAGTGAGGTAATTATGAATGAGAAAAGTATAGCATTTACATTGGCAGAGGGTGCTACGCAGCGGATTTGCACAAGAACGGAGCGAAGCGAGTTCGTCCAAGTGAGCAAAACCACGCTTTTGCGAACTGTGCATAATCCAAGACACGTAGCACGGCAACACAACAGACGTAGAGCCGCCTTTACTCTTGCTGAGGTACTAATCACCCTCGGAATAATCGGGGTGGTTGCGGCGATGACTATGCCGTCATTAATTCAGAAGTATCAGGAAAGAGAAACTGTCGTTAAACTTAAAAAGTTCTACAGTACGCTTTCTCAAAGTTATCTGTTTGCGGTGCAAAAATACGGAACACCTTCGGAATGGGGAATTGCTGACAGAAGTGCAGGAACAACGAATGAAGATGGTGATTCCTTTATTCCGGAAGGAGGGAATTTAATAAAACAGAGATTATTTGAAAATGTAAAAAAAATTAAAGATTGTGACGATGCAAGAAAGTCAGACGGATGTATCGCATCTAAATACTATTACTTAGACGGCACAATTGATACCGGTATTGCGAATCCTGAAACAGCTAATAATACTATAGGTCTTATGGCTGACGGTACTACGTTTATGATTGTATCACAAGTTGGTCAACAATGGGATAATAGAGGCAATGGGGCTTTGTCACAGGTATTCGGGATTATATCTGTAGATACAAACGGAAAAAATCCGCCTAATACTCACGGTAAAGATTTGTTTATATTTTATTTAACTAACAAAGGTATAGTTCCGGCAGGTACGCAAGATGAAACTAATTCGTATTGGTCGTTTAGTAAATGCCACATACAAGGTTGTGGCTGTGCTGCTTGGGTAATTTTTAACGAAAACATGGACTACCTGCATTGTGATGATTTATCATGGAATGGAAAGCATAAGTGCTCTGACTAAAACGGTGTTAAAAGTGAAATGTGAGAGGTGAAAGCGGATTGCGAGCTGAGGGCGAGGTTTGACGGCGAAATGACGAAGTCATTGCAGACGTCAACCGCAGACCCGTTAAACGCGAGCAACCAAGCAGGTTCTTTTCGGCACTTCGTGCAAAGTAACTAAGTTTTATTTCAGAGTCTTTCGTACAATTAAGATACTGAACCAATGCCACGAAATAAGATCCTGAAACGAGTTCAGGATGACATGTAGGAGTTCAGGATGACATGGTGTAGCATAAATGTTCCGACTAAGACGGTGTGAAAAGTGAAATGTGAGAAGTGAGGGTATCTTTGGGTGAAAAGTGAAATGTGAGAGGTGAAAGCGGATTGCGAGCTGAGGGCGAGGTTTGACGGCGAAATGACGAAGTCATTGCAGACGTCAACCGCAGACCCGTTAAACGCGAGCAACCAAGCAGGTTCTTTTCGGCACTTCGTGCAAAATGATAGGCTGGATTGCTTCGCATTCGCTCGCAACTACGGGACAAATCCAAGACGTTTCAGCATCTTTTACACAGCATTGATTGAGGGTAGGTTTTAAGCCGACCTGTTTGTTTTAAGTTACCGATTTATGCCAAATTATTTTATTGTGTCGTCTTTCATTCTCATAGAATGAATATAGTTAAACCACGGTTTATCGCCTTGCGGAGATAGTTGTGCGACCTGACCGACTGTGTCGCCGTTGTCATCCACCAAGTCGTAAATGCCATTAGAATTGCCGTCTTTATATCTGACTTTATAGATTTCAGGATATACTACAGGCAAGTCGTTGGAATTTTTTAATATTTCATCAGTAACATCACGCATTGCTTCACTCCAATTTATTGCAAATTGAGGTTTATCATCTCCCATATTTTCAATAACACCGACATCATAATGCATGTTCGGGTCTAAGTTATCAAATTCAATTTGACCGCCGTTGCATTTTACAAAGTCTTTTACTTGTGTACCGGTTTTGGTATCAAAAAGCCCGTAAGCTCTGGCAGGAAGTGTACAATTTATTTCAATTCTTCTCGGTTTTGGAATTAATAAAACTTGTTCCGGTGCTTCATTTGAGAATTTTTCTTGTTTCATAATGGTATCTCCTTTTTAATTGCTGTCCTATTACAAATTATTGCAATTTTTTGAGATTTGGAACGTAATTTTACAATTATTTACAAAAATTATTTGACAAAAAATCATAACATACTTTATAATAATTCAATTATGAAAAAGATTTTATTAACATTAACATTGATAAGCATTTTTGCTTGTCAGGCTTTTGCACTTGAAATAGTTAAGCCATCAAATAAATCATCGGTTGTTTATACCGAATCCGCTCATATTTACGGGACAGTAAAGCCTGAATCGACCTTACATATTAACTCTCAAAAAGTAAAGGTTTGGAAAGATTTTTTTGTTCATTCAGTTCCTTTGAAAATGGGAAAAAATAAAATTAAGATTGTGGAAACTCAAAAAAACGGGGCTAAAAAAACAAAAGTAATAACAATAAAAAGAATGGAAGAACCCAAAGAGGAAATTCAGCCTTTTATTGCGAAAGAACCTCATACGATTTGGACGGCTAAAATAATAAGGGATTATACGCCGATAAGAGAAAAGGCAAGTGATAATTCCAACCGTGTTATTGATTTACCAAAAGGCATTGTTCTATATTTATCGGGCAAACAAGGGAATTATTATAAAATAGAAGAAACGGGCGAAACCGAATTTTGGATTAGAAAAGATTATATTTCTACCCCGACCCCGACAAACAGCAGAATGCCTATTACAATTTCCGCACCGCATAAATCTCAGGATAGCCTTTATAATTACACAAAATTTGCAATAACATATCCTGTTTTATACACTATTAAACAAAACGGAAAAACTTTAAATCTGACTTTATACGGTGTATATGGCGGGCCGGAAGCTCAAAAACGCAATCTGGAATATACTTACAACTCTAAAGACACAATTTTAGGTTATGACGGTATTTATTCAAACGGTAATTTTATATTTAAAACCGCAAAAACTCCGATTATCAAAAATCCAAATAAACCGCTTGAAGGTTTGAGAATATTCATAGATGCAGGTCACGGCGGCAGAGATACGGGTGCCGTCGGCCCTACAAAAATTCCCGAAAAAAAATTTAATCTCGCAATAGCTCTAAAATTAATTGATTTATTGCAAAGAGAAGAAGGGGCAATTGTTTCTTATTCAAGAAATACTGATGTTTTTGTTGATTTATATGAAAGAGTTAATTTAGCGAAACAAAATGAAGCATTGATTTCAGTCAGCATACACAATAATTCGCTGCCTCAAGGTGTAGACCCTTACGTTAAACATGGTACAGGTACTTATTATTATAATTACAATGCCAAAAATGAAGCACTCATTATAAAAAATAACCTTGTAAATGATTTAAAATTGAAAGATGACGGTTTAAATTACAAAAGTTTAGTACTTGATAGGGCAACAGATCCCGTTTCAAGCTTAATTGAAGTTGCATATTTGACATACCCGCAAGAATATATGCTTTTACAAGACGAAAAATTCCAAATGGAAGCGGCAGATTCTATCAGAAAAAGCCTAAGAGAATTTATTTTATCACTGCAAACAGAAAAATAAAAAAACATCCTCCAAAATTGGAGGATGTTTTTTATTGAGAATACATTATTTAATCGTATCATCTTTCATTCTGAAAGTACGAATAGTCCAAAATTCAGGTTTATCGCCCTGTGATAGTTTTGCAACCTGACCGACTGTGTCGCCGTTGTCATCTACCAAATCATAAACGCCATTGAAAATGTAAGTTTGGGGGGGGGGCTACCCCAACAAATTTTTTAATCAATAGCCAAGTCCAATTAGAAATATATTACGTTGTTAGGCAAGAATGCCCCAACCGACAAACTAAAATACTCGTGCCTAAGTGTTTTGTTACAACAGCTTTAAATGTATTGGGTTATTGCAATGTATGCTTTATTGTAGATTTTTTCGGCAAGATTTATCAAATGTTCTTTAAAGATTTTAACTCTCAATTTATCAATAAAAGTACAAATTATGTATGATAAAGTTACGGCAAAAATCATATTAAAGAACATAAACAAAAAATCGGGAGAGTGGTTGCAACGGAAAATTTTTGTCCACAACACCTTACTTATTATAATATTTTCGGTAATTAAATATACCGCAAATGCAGAGGATGAAAAATAATTTATTGTAGAGTTGAATTTTATTTTACAATTTTTTATTATTGTAAAAATGCTTACTGATGTTGTAATTGCGAGTATAGAACCGCTCCAAGCGATATGCATAAACCAGCCTTCATCCAAATAATTAATAATCAGATATACAAGTTGATATAAGCATATAATTGCCTGTGGAACAATAATTGTAAGTATTATATTACGCTTATTTTCAAAAAAAGTTATGCCGTATCGTTTTATATATGCACCGATATAATATATGCAAATGAAACCAGTTAAACTCGAACGTGCCAAACCGATTTTATACCCTAAAAGCGGAATAAAAGTCCAGATAAAAAGAAAAAACAGTAAATATCTTTTAAAAGTTGTTCTGTCTAAAATATCAAACAATTTATTAATTAACGGAATGGTTAAGTATAACATCAAATATGAAGTTACAAACCAGTATTGTCCGGTTAATATAGGGAAAATTGATTTATATATTGTTATGGGGGTTAAGGTAATGTAATCTTTAAAAAATAATGCAGATATTATTAAAATGCCGTATGAATAAAATATTGTTTCGATTGCCACATTGAAAAAATGTCTTATACTAAATTTTTTATCAATCATGAAATATCCGGTGAGAAGGACAAAAAGCACCACACCTATTGAACCTAAAGTGTGCAGATACATGGTTAAAAATTTAACAATTGTTGTTTTAGTTTCTATTTCGGGCAAAAGACCATGTTGTGCGTAATGCGAAATTACAATAAAAAACATGGCTATAATTCTTATGAATTCAAAATTGCTTAATCTCTTGACCGTAACAGTTTTCATTCATTTCTTCCTTAATAATTTAGAATACTACCATAAGTATAACTAATGTAAAGTAAATTAATTATAAAGCATAATATTTCTATATGACAGACGGTTTTAAAAAGAAATTTGGAAAAAGAGTTAAAGTTTTACGCAAGGTAAAAGGTATAACGCAAGAAGCCCTTGCGGAAATGTTGAATGTTAGCACCATAAGTGTAGCAAATATTGAAGCCGGCAGATGTGCCATAGGTTTTGCTAAGTTGCCGCTATTAGCTAAAAGCCTTGATGTAGAGATTTATCAGCTTTTTCTGATATTGATTATACGGATAGTTTAAACACAAAAGGTTATATTATTACTTTGTTGGATGTTGCGACAACAAAACAACTCAACATCATTAAAACAATTATTAAAGAGATAATAAAATTGTAATTAACAGATTTATTGCAGGGGAATTTTTATTAATTTGTTCGCAAGAGTTTTAAACGTATATTGGGGATTTAATCGTTAAAAACCGAAAAAACGCGGAGAAGATGTTTATTCTGTTTCTTTGGTAAAAAACGGTAGTAATATAAGTTTTGACATAAGCGAAGGAAAAGGGATTAGAGTAAGTCAGTGTTTTGACAAAAATATATATTTTGACGGGCAAAACCTTTCTGAATAACCAAATATGTAAGCTTTAACCAAAATTATGTAAAAAGTGTTATTTTATGATAATATTCGTTTATGACGGATATTGACGATATTGTAAAATTATTAAAAGAAGCACGTCAGCCAAAAAGTGACTTTGTAAAGCTTATGGACAGTTTCAATGATCCTTATCTTGTGTTAATTTCGTGCATTCTCAGCCTGCGGACAAACGATAAAACCACTTATCCCGCGACTTTGAGAATGCTGGAACTCGGTAAAACCCCCGAAGATTTTGCAAAATGTGATGTTAAAAAACTTGAAAAAGCCATTTATCCCGTCGGTTTTTATGCAAACAAGGCACGGCAAATTGTCGAGCTTTCAAAAGAACTCGTTGAAAAATACAATTCAAAAGTCCCAAAATCCATTGATGAGCTTTGCAAATTTAACGGTGTGGGGCGAAAAACCGCTAATCTGACTGTTTCAAGAGGGTTTAACGAGCCTGCAATATGTGTAGATGTTCACGTTCACAGGATTTTTAACCGCATAGGCTACGTCAAAACCAAAAATCCCGAAGAAACAGAATTTGCCCTGCGTGAAAAACTTCCCGTAAAATATTGGATAGATATAAACACACTGCTTGTAACCCACGGACAAAATATTTGCAAGCCCACAAAACCCAAATGCAATGAATGCCCGATTATTAATTTATGTAACAAAATCTTATAAATTATCAAAAAAAATTTTTTACATATTTTGGATAAAGGTGAAAAAGGAGAATTAACCATGAAAATATTTCCGAAATTAAGATTAAATATTTCCAATGCATATTTAAAACAAAGAATTCAGGCAAGAGAAAGATACGTCAATAAATACCTCAAACTTGACCATAAAAGTATTCATGACGGCGATGCTTTATATAAAATAGAACACGTAGGTAAAATGGTAGCAAACTATGCACGTGAAAACGGCGTAAGAATTTCCGTAAAAAGTGCAACTGAATTGCCGAAAAATAAATCCTTAAGTCCCGATAATACAAAATTAAGAATTACGGTATCAAAACCACATAAAAGCAGTTACACTTGCGAAATAGACAGTAATACCAACGGAACTTACCCCGCAACAGTTAAAAAAGAATATACTTGTATTAAGTCTAATACCTGTGAAGACAATTTTTTAAGATATTTCTTCAGAAAAATTGAAGATATGACTAATCGTATCAACAAATTCTGATAAACTTCCAATTACTTGATTTAAACAAAACTTTATGTGATAATTATGTTAAGATTGTGTAATTAATATTACTCATTACACAGTCGGGGTTAACCATATATTATTACATAGGAGTTCAAGAATGGGTGTAGAAAATCCTAACAAAATCAACACATCTAAATTAGATGAGATTTTGCAGTCTTATGATTACAAAAAATCCAATCTGATAGCGATTTTACAAAAAGTTCAGGAAGTTTACCGATATCTTCCCGAAGACGCAATGATTTATATCGGCACAAAAATTGAGGGGCTTTCTCCGGCAACGGTTTTCGGAGTTGCGACTTTTTATGCACAATTTTCACTTGAGCCGAAAGGTAAGTATGAAATTAAGGTCTGCGACGGAACGGCATGCCACGTTAGAGGCTCAATGCCCGTATTAAACGCTATAAGAGCTAAACTTAATATGCCTGAAAGCAAATTAACCAGTGACAACGGCTTGTTCTCGTTAGAAACGGTAAGCTGTCTGGGTGCATGCGGACTTGCTCCGGTTGTTGTTATTAACGGTAAAGTTTACCCTCAAATGACATCAGATGCTATTACAATAGTTCTGGAAACATTATTAAAGGAGGAGGGTTAAATGGAGAAAACTGCATTAAATATTAATATACAAGAAGAACAAAAAAAGGCTAAAGAATCAATTTCTCAACAGGGTTTACGAGTTCTTGTCTGTGCGGGAACGGGCTGTGTTGCAAACGGTTCAATGAAAGTTATTGAAAAATTCAAAGAACTCGGTGCAAATGTTGCCGTTTTAAGCGATTACGACAAGATGACGGTTGTTCCGACAGGATGCCATGGTTTTTGCGAACAGGGCGTTCTCGTTGTAATTCCCGACAAACACGTTACTTACGTAAAAGTTAAAGAAAGCGATGTTGAAGAAATTTACGAAAGCCATATTAAAAATAACAAACCCGTAGAAAGATTATTGTATGTCGACCCCAAAACGCACGAACACGTTATGGACGATGAGCATATCAATTTTTACGCAAAACAAACAAGAACGGCTCTTGCAAACTGCGGAAACATCAACGCCGAATGTATTGATGAAGCAATAGCGGTCAGAGGTTACGAGGCACTTGCGAAAGTTTTGGAAGAAAATAATCCTGATGCGGTAATTGAAACCATCGAAAAATCAGGTTTAAGAGGCAGAGGTGGCGGCGGCTTCCCGACAGGCAGAAAATGGAAATTTACAGCGGCAAACAGGGGCGGAAAGTCTTACATCGTATGTAACGGTGACGAAGGCGACCCCGGTGCGTTTATGGACAGAAGCGTTATGGAAGGCGACCCGCATAAACTGCTTGAAGGTATGGCTATTGCGGCTTTTGCCATCGGTGCCGATGAAGGTTACATCTACGTTCGTGCCGAATATCCGCTTGCTATCAAACGTTTAAGAAAAGCGATTAAAGATGCTGAAGAAAGAAACTTCCTCGGCAAAAACATTATGGGAAGTAATTTCTCGCTTGAAATTCACATTAAAGAAGGTGCGGGAGCATTTGTTTGCGGTGAAGAAACCGCTCTTATGGCATCAATAGAAGGTGAACGCGGAATGCCGAGACCGAAACCGCCATTCCCTGCGAACAAAGGGTTATTCGGACGTCCGACTTTGATTAATAACGTTGAAACACTTGCAAATGTCCCCGTTATAATCCTTAACGGTGCGGACTGGTTTGCCCAAATGGGAACTGAAACCTCGAAAGGTACTAAAACATTCGCTTTAACGGGTGAAGTTAACAACACGGGGCTTATAGAAGTTCCCATGGGTACGACTTTGCGGGAAATCGTATTTGACATCGGCGGCGGAATGCGTGACGGCAAAAAGTTTAAAGCCGTTCAAATAGGCGGCCCCTCAGGCGGATGTTTAACCGAAGAACATCTCGACATCCCTATGGATTACGATAACCTTATAAAAGC
>CANPZB010000045.1 GCA_947588755.1 Candidatus Gastranaerophilales bacterium
GCCGTGTCTCAGTCCCATTGTGGCTGATCATCCTCTCAAACCAGCTACTGATCGTCGCCTTGGTGGTCCATTACACCGCCAACAAGCTAATCAGATGCAGACTCATCCTTGAGCACCGGAGTTTTCAAGATAAGCATTTCAGCTTAGCTCATATGGGGTATTAGCAGAAGTTTCCCTCTGTTGTCCCCCTCTCAAGGGCAGATTCTCTACATATTACTCACCCGTCCGCCACTTTCCACCAACCGAAGTCGGCTTCTCGTTCGACTTGCATGTATGAAGCACGCCGCCAGCGTTCGTCCTGAGCCAGGATCAAACTCTCCATTGTCAGAAAGTTATGATTCTCTGTTCATTGCTGAACAGTTTCTCGCTCATTACATTTCGCATAGCATTGCTATACTTGTCCTTTATCATTCGTTTTTAGAATTAACAAAGTATTGTATCTTGTATAAATTTTATACAAGTTTCAGCTATTCTGTTGTCAAAGTTCAGTTTTGATTTCGACCGTCTATACAGACCCTGCTGACGCAGGCACAATCCTTTAAATTTTAGGCGGGGCTTACTTTCTTATAATATCAGATGCATTCATTTTAACTGCTAGTGTCATCTGCATTTCTTATATTATATCTTCAAAATTTTTTGTCAAGAGATTATTTTTAATTTATTAATATTTCTTAACTAAGTTTGATTTTAAGAAAGTACATTGTGCAATTTGTTTTATTACAAAGCACATTTTCTATAGTACTGAAAAGAAAATTTAATGTCAACCCATGATTTTTGTTTTTTTAAATTAATTTATATGTCGGGCGAAAATGCTTTATTATCAATGTTTTTGCCATTTACAAAAATTAATATTAACTCGCCGTCGCCCGCTCATAATTTTATTGACGGCATGCTTCAAAAAAAGTTCCGCAGGGTTATTGTTAATATATATTAATTTTTTGTTATTTTGAAAAAAATACATTAGTATGTATATTGAATAGTTATTTTAGCTTAAATTTACAGGAGATTAAGAATGAAAAAATTATTTGGAAAATGTTTATTTTCTCTTACCGTAATAGCAGCGTGTTCTTGTATCGCATTTGCTGATACAAATGCTTTCACTCCCCTCAATTTTGAAGGCAATTCGCAGGAGAAATTTACCGCACCGGAGGAAATGACGGTTGGTAACGACAAAATGCAAAGTGCTATTAACCACCTTGACAATGCACAAGTTGATGTCAGAAATGAATTATTGAATACAAAAACCAAATATTCTGATATTGACGCTCAATATAATGCTATCAAGGCAGAAAGAAAAGCTGTTGCAAAACAGGTAAAAAAACAAGAGAAAAAAATCAAACAACTTGATAAAACAAAAGAAAAAATCAGAAAAAATATGATTTAAAGAATACCTCCATTATTTAAAAGCTCTATCGTATGATAGAGCTTATTTTTTCGTAAAAAAAAGTTCAAGTCAAAATTTTTTTTGAAATTAAAAAGCATGCCATAAGGCATGCTTTTTAAAAATTTAATCACCAAAGAAAAAATTCATTACTCTTTGCAATAAACCGGGTTTTGATTCGGGTTCTTTCGGCACAGGTTGTGATACGTCAATGTATGTACCATCATCGCCCTCGACAAGCACTTTGTTGCCATACTTTGCATCATTGCGATCGACAAGCACTTCGGGTTCATTCATTTTACCTTCAACAAGCATTTTGTTGCTATACTTTGCATCATTGCCCTCGACATAAACAGAGTGATTATAGCCAGCTTGTGAAAATACACTGTCGGCTTTGGACTCATTAACCATTGGTGGTAAACTGCCTGCATTTAAACGAGGGTTCGCAACATTTGTTGAATCTGACGGGTTGGTGGGGTTGATTTGTACCATATTAGTACTCCTTTCGCGTTATACTTATACTTCTCTCTAAGCGTTAAAGCTTATGTATTAGTAAAGTATTTTTCGCGAAAAAAGTTGCCACGCCCGCATCGCATCCTATCCTATCCTATCCTATGAGCATTATATCAGGGTTTCAGCCATTTTAAATTCATCTTTACAATTTGTTACATTTGCTCATTTTTAGTTTCATGCCATATTTTATTATTGTGTTTTGTATACAAAACGGAAGTTTTGAAAGCAGTTGTGCCGCAAACGCATCTTTACCCACCGTGTATGAAGGCTTTGGATTTTTAGTTTTTTCTATTTTTTCTATTAAATCAATTACTTTTTGAGGAGAAAGTCCTGATTTCTCATTTTTTAATGCACCTGAAACCATATATTCCATTTCTTTTTCATAACCCGAGCAATTTTCAATGGATGATTTATTGCCCTCAACGGACTTACTCCACAACGGAGTCGCAATTACTCCGGGCTTTACGGACACAACTTTAATATTTTTGTGAGTTTCCAGCATTAATGCATTAAACAAAATGTCCATTGCACGCTTTGAAGCACAATACGGAGCAACAAAAGGAAATATTCCGAAACTTGCCATGGAACTTATATTGATTATTTTACCGCCGTCAACAATAAGCGGCATAAGCCTTTGGGTAAAATCAAGATGAGAAAATGTATTCACTTCAAACTGTTCTTTTACCCTTTCAACATCAATTTTTTCCATAATACCTGCAACAACACAGCCCGCAGCATTAATCAATGTATTAATAATATCAGTTTGAGATTTAATAAATTCCGCTGCCGATTTTATACTTTCATTTTCATTGAAGTTTATATAAAACGGTATAACATTCGGAGAAATTGACTTTAAATCGTTAATATATTTTTCGTTTCTGTAACCCGCAAAGACAATATTATCTTTAGAAAATAATTTGACCAATCCGTTACCAATACCCGAAGTTGCACCCGTTATAACAATTTTTTTCATATATTACCTTTATTATTAATCCGTCATATAAGAATTGAACAACGGCAGATACAATGCCAGAGCAAGAGTTAATACTATACTGCCTATTACGATAAGCATTATCGGTTCAATCATTTTTGTCATTGTATCAATGATGTTATCAAGTTTTTTATCGATAAACGAAGTTGCCTGTAAAAGCATGTCGCCCAAACGACCTGACTGTTCACCCGTTGCTATCATAAATAAAATCATTTTGGGCATAACTCCCGTCGATCTTAACGAAACTGACAAGTGCTGCCCCTGTTGAACTTTTGATGTCGCGGATTCTATTTTTGTTTTTAATGTATGGTTTGTTAAAGTTAATATTGACAGATATAAGCATTCGATAATAGGTACACCTGCGTCGTATGCAACCTGCATTACAGCCACAAAGTTCGCATAATTCGAAAACTGGATTAAATCTCTCAACAACGGTACTTTCAAAACGAAATCATCTATTTTCCATTTACTCGGCTTCCAACGGAAAATAAATGTTATGAAACCGAATAAAGAACCTAAAATCAGCGGGACCAAGAACCAGTAGGTTTTCAGGAAAATACCGATATCCATAAGTGTTGCGGTAATCCATGGAAGCTCTTTTCCCATTCCGTCGAACATTTCCTTAAATACGGGGAATACAAACATAAGCATGACAAGAACAATTATAATAGCCAGAACTATTACGAACATAGGATACATAAGCGTTCCGATAACTTTACTTCTGATATTTGCCTCTTTATTAAGCAATTCAAGTAAACGTGCCAGTGTTTTTTCAAGTTCACCTGAATCTTCCCCCGCTTTTACCAAACCTATATAGATTTGCCCGAATTGATCCTGATATTTTGCTACGGTATCGGCAAAAGTCGCACCTGCCATTATCTGCTTTCTTAATTCCTTAGCTACAAGTCGGACTTTTAATTTAGCCGCATCGTTTTCAATAAACATTAATGATTCAATGATAGGAATACCTGATTGTGCAAGAATTTGCAGCGTAGAAGTAAAGTTAATTCTGTCCTGCAGTCCCATTTTCTTAATTTTACCGCCGTGAACATTAACTTTTTCGTCTTTGTCATCAGAGCCTTTGGCTTTTTCTTCATAAACTTTTGTAGGTATAAATCCCAGTTTACGAATATTTTCTCTTGCCGCACGCAGACTTTCGGCATCAACCTTGCCTTTTACTATATCTTTATTGTTTTTTAAAGCTATATAATTGTATATTGTCATTACTGCTCCTATTCGTTAACAACCCCGAGAACACGCACGAACTCATCAATAGTGGTTTCACCGCGAAGAATATGCCCGATACATGCTTTATTTAATGTTTTCATCCCGTTCTTAACGGCTACTTCTTCTATTTCAAGGTCGTGTGCTCCCATGGCTATAAGTTTTTTTATTTCTTTGTTTATCGGCATAATTTCATATACGCCAAGACGTCCTTTATAACCGGTAAATCCGCACTTGTTACATCCTTTGGCTCTGTATATCGGCTTTTTCATAAATTCTTCCGCTTCTTTATCGTCGGCAATTATTTGTTTTACTTCCTCACGTGTAGGGAAATATTCTTCTTTACACTCATCACATAAATTTCTTACAAGACGTTGAGCTATAACGCCGGACAAAGTGGATGATACCAGATAATCTTTAGCACCCATTTCTATAAGACGTGTAACGGTCGCCGCCGCAGAATTGGTGTGAACCGTGCTTAACACAAGGTGTCCAGTTAAGGCGGCGGAAATCGCAATTTCAAGTGTTTCATAGTCACGAATTTCACCGACAAGAATAATATCAGGGTCTTGTCTTAATATCGCTCTCATACAGGAAGCAAAAGTAATACCTGCTTTTGTGTTAATTTGAGATTGATTAATACCTTCAAGTTTAATTTCTATAGGGTCTTCAATTGTTGTAATATTTACATCCTCGTCGTTCAAACTTTTTAAAACGGAGTATAACGTCGTTGTTTTACCTGAACCCGTAGGACCTGAAGTCAGAATAATACCGTTTGGACAGCTTACCATATTTTTAATTTTTTGTATATCTTCAGGAGTTCCGCCCACAAGCTTGATATTTTTATCATCGGCATTTAAACTTACGGCAGGTGCCAGAACACGGATAACAACTTTTTCTTTGCCTGATACGGGTAAAGTATTTATACGAAAGTCGTAAGAGCCGTTTTTATATTTTATTGAAAACGTACCGTCTTGAGGACGTCTGTGTTCCGCTATGTTCATACGTGATAAAACTTTAAAACGTGCAATTACCGAGGTTTCTACTTTAGGCGGAATATCAAGAACCTTTTGAAGCATACCGTCTTTTCTGTAACGAACTATATAACCCGATAACCTTGGCTCAATGTGAATATCGGAAACTTTGTTATCTATTGCGTTTGTAATTATTTGATTAACAAATTTTGCAACAGAACCCGTCGAGTCTTTTAATTCACCTTCAACCTGCTCCCAGAGAGTTTCTTCCTGTTCCAGTTCTGCGGATTCTTCTTCTATCTGTTGAATTATCTTTTCGGTTTCTTTTTTCTGGGCACTAAAATACGTGTTTAACGAGTTCGTAAACTCGTAATGTGTCATTAAAAGCTGCTTGGGATTTTGCCCCGTAAGGTAGATAATTTCTTTCAATATATCAGGTTTTACCGGAGCGATAACACCTAATATTAAAGTTTTTCCGTCAGAAGATATAGGAATAATTTTGTTGGCTTTAATAAAATCTTCGGGAAGTATATTAACAAATTTTTCCTGCTTCGCAAGTTGATCCGGAGTAACCAAATCGTACCCCGTTTGCAGGTGCAAAATTTCTTTTAACTGTTCGAGAGTTATAAATCCGAGTTTAAAAAGAGTTGAACCGATAGGGATTTTTTGACGTTTACTTTCAGCCAAAGCCTGCAAAAGTTGAACATCGGTTATATATCCCTTTTGAATTAATAATTCACCGAGTTTAACCTGTTTACCCGTACCGTCATCGTGGGAATTATTTTCACTGTTGTTTTTAACATCCTGTATAAGGTCTTCCAAATCCTGATCGGGAACCTGTATAAATTTGACCTGCTGTTTGAAAAATTCTTTTAATTTTAAATTTATAACAGATTTATCGGAAACAGAATTTATCGCGACAAAAAGAAAATCATCCTTTACACTAATTGGAACAAATTTATATTGTTCCAATAGTGTAATATCTACCGTATTCAGTATTTGAGCGTTAATACTGTTTTTTAATCTGTTTAATAATTCATTCATTTTTAGTTTATTGATTTATTATAGATTTTCAACATCACTTGCCATGTCTTCACTGTCTTTTATTATTTTCGGGGTAATCATTATTACCATTTCCTGTTTAGATTTAGTTGAAGATGTAGATCTGAATGCCGTACCTACTATTGGTAAATCACCAAGAATAGGGATTTTGGAAACACTTTTGGTTTCTTCTTCCTGTATAAGGCCGCCGAGTACCAGAGTATCACCGTCTTTTATGCGAACATTCTTCAAATCAAGATTTCTGCGTTGTAAAAGAGTTGCCGCAATATAAGTACCCGCACTGTCCTGTGCCATTTCCTGACTTGCTATTGTTGCATATTCGGGAGTAATATTAAGTGTTACATAACCGTCAGGACTGATGAAAGGAGTAATACCTACTTTTATACCCGCTTCATCACCTATCGTATAAGTTCTTGTAACAAAGTTACCCACACCGGAAGCATTCATTTCCGATTCCGTACTTTCAATATAGTCAGAAGTTAAATCAATAACAGATTCCTGACCGTTTGTAATTATGATACGCGGATTAGCAACAACACGGGCTTTTTTATTTTCAACCAGATAATTAATTGCCCAGGCTATTGTTACGGGACCGCTGCCCTTAGTTACATCATATTTCGGTTCGGGAACGTCGCTTGAATAATCATAGAATTGATATTGTTTCCCTGCCAAGAACATCGGATGCATAGGATCAGACATCAGACCTGATGATCTGTTAAACGAAGCCGAGAAAAATGAACTTTGCATCGTCCACTGGTTATCAAAAGTTTTTTGCCCGTCTTCATTTAATTCAAGAATTGATATTTCCAAGTATGCCTGCGGTTGTTTTTTATCATTTTGAGCGATAAAATCTTTAATCATTTCAACCTGTTGCTCAGAACCGCCTACTATGCTGACGGTACCGAGTTGAGTAATATATGAAACCGACAGATTTTGCAACCCTAACGATTCAACCGAAGAACCCGATACGGAGGAACTTGCCGTACAAGCAACCGTACTTTCATTCAAAGATATTGTAGAAGAACTGCCGCCTGAAGAAGAACTGCTGTCAGAACCTGAGTCACTGTCATCCGAACCGTCATCAGAAGCCGCACCTGTCATAATACCTGCGGCACTTCCTGTTGATGTTCCGCCTGAGCCCGATGCCGAACCGGAAGTTGCCGGCAATAACAAATTACATACCATATTTGCCATTTCGGCAGGTGTTGTATGATTAACTTTAAATGTTGCAGTTGTGGGTTTTCTGTCGAATTTTTCTATAACTTTTTTTGCAATTGCAACATCATTTTTTGTTCCGAATATTAATATTTCGTTTGTGGCGGGATTTGTAACCGCAATGTCAGTACCTGAAAATCCCGGTTTTTTCATACCGTATATGTTTTTGTTAAGAAAAGATGCGAGAGTTCCGGCATCTATATATTTTACGGGAATTAACGTCATTTCCTGTTTAGACATGTTAAAATCCGTTGTACCCGCTTTTGCGACAACAATTGTATTGCCCTCAACAACGTAATTTAATCCCGAAATTTCCATTACCATATCAAATGCGGAATTTAAGGGTACATCAACAAGGTCAAGTGTAACATTACCTTCTACCGAAGAATGGAAAATAATATTCATGCCCGCTTTGTCAGCAAACATTCTCAAGACTTGCTTAACGTCAGAATCACGCAAACTCAAACTTATAGGAGTCTTTTTGGTTGTAAAGCTTACATCTCCTTTAAGCTGAATACTCGAGTCTCCGTCATAAGACCTTAAATTAGGCTTTAAGCCGTATTGCTCCGATGCCGCATCAATATCCTGCACCGCTAACGCAGTCGTTAACATGGTGTTTGAAAATGCGAACACCGTTAACATTAATCCTGCAATAATTTTTCTGCTAATTTTATTTTTCATATCTGCTCCGATTATTTAATTTCTCATGTTTACCTTATTTTTTGTACCGCCAAACTTGGTGCTTAAATTAGATACCGTATTGTATTTAATCTCATTTCCGGCAAATAATTGACCTACACCGGCTTTATAAATATTATGCCCTAACTGTACAGTAACGTTATCAGGGCCTATAGCCAAAATTTTATAACTGTTTATTATATCACCGGAACGAACCAGATAATCCGAACCGTTAATATTTAATATAGCCGAAGGATTGGACTTGTCATACATAATTCCCGAAACTTTAGTCTGAATAACGGAAACGGCATCTTCATCCGTAGTTATAGACTGCGGCGGGGCAAGAATATAACTCGGCGGTTTTACGGGCGGGGTATAAGTACTTCCCGAATATGAACTTATGCCGTCAGGCAAAAACGGATCCGCTCTGCCCGTATTTTCCAAAGATATTGAAACCATATTATCCAAAGAAGCTGCTTCCGATAATATTTCCGAACTTCCCGGAATGTCGGGAGCTATTGCGGCATTTACACCATCATCACCGACTTTTATAGTGTCTTGTTGTTCCGATATATCCGCAGTTTCGGTATTTAGACTTTCAGCAGAAGGCAATGTATCGTTACTGCCTTTATTTGCACAACCGGAAGTGTTGATAAGCACAATTCCTATTACAAAAACAGCAAAAATTATACCAAACTTACGAATAGTGATTGATATATTTCCGATATTTTTCTCTTTATGAAATCTTTCTAAAAAACTTTCTGTCACCGGCCAACTATCCTTTTAAATTATTATGTACTAATTATATTCAATCCTGTTAATTGTTGTATCAATTATTTAGTGTATTTAATTAAAATTTTTACCAAAATTGCAAATTAAATCGTACCATATACATAATACAATGTTTCTAAAGTCATGGCTATATGTTAAGAAATGCTAAGTTAAATAAAATTATTAGTAACCGTATAAATATATTCAAGAATTTGTGCGAAATATTTCAAATCGGAATTTCCGTTTAAAACGAAATCAGCTTCCTCTCTCGCGGGCAAAACATATTTTTCGCCTGCATTTTTTATGTAATCCCATTGCTTTAAGGCATTTTCCGGACTTTGATTTCTTTCTTCGCAGGCACGTTTTAAAAATCTGTCTTTACGTAAAGTATCATCGGCTTCAATGTAAACCTTTACGTCAAATACGTCTTTAATATCTTCATACATTGTAGCTATGCCTTCAACTACAATAAATTTTTCGGAATGAACATCAAATGCGTTGGGAACCGAAACCCCCGTGCCGTTAGGAAGATACATGGGTGCTTTTATGTCAATTCCTTCGGACAAATCTATCAGGTCGTTTCTGAGAGCAGACATTTGAAAACTTTGCGGAGAATCAATGTCGTAACCGTTTTCAATAAGTTTATCAAAACTGCCGTATTTATTAATTAAAACCGAAATGTCATTAAAATAATTATCCGTACTCAAAACCGTTACAGGCATTTCAAACTGTTCAATAACCGATTTAATCTGCTTGCAAATAGTGGATTTTCCGGAAGCTGATTCACCCGTAATACCGATAAGAAACCTTTTAGAAGGCTTATTGATTAACCTTTTTGAAAAATTATCGGTAAACGAAGGGTTAACTTTTATAAAAACGGGGTTTGAACATTTTTTATCAAACGCAAAAATTTGCTTAAACTTTGTTTGAAGATAAAAAGCCAGCAACTCCCGTCCTGTCTTACAGCTAAAATCCGGCTTTAAAATTTTGTCGCGGGAATTTAATTCCTTTTCTATTAATAATTCCATTAATTCATCCATGATTTGCTTCTAAAAAATCAGATATGGATATATAATACACAAGAAAAATTTTTTTTGCCACTAAAAAGTAAAAAAAAAATATTTTTACATAAAATTTTTTATTTATTCTCAAAAAAAAAGCGGCTGTATGCCGCTTTTTTGTACTATGTTCAAGCCGTTTATGCGTGAACAGGTTTTCTTGACTCAACAACCGCTTGAGCTGCCGCAAGTCTTGCCTGAGGAATTCTGTACGGTGAGCAAGATACGTAATTTAAACCGATTTTGTCACAGAATTTAACAGAATCGGGATCACCGCCGTGTTCTCCGCAAACACCGCCGACAAGCGAACTGTTGACTTTTTTGCCTTTTTCCATAGACATTTCGATTAACTGACCGACACCTTTTGTATCAAGTGTTTCAAACGGGTTGGTCGGCAAGATTTTTTGTTCAACGTAACGGTTGAGGAATTTGCCTTCCGCATCGTCACGTGAGTAACCGAACGTCATCTGTGTCAAGTCGTTTGTACCGAATGAGAAGAATTCGGCATATTCGGCAATTTCATCAGCAGTCAGTGCCGCACGGGGAATTTCTATCATGGTACCGAATTTATATTCAACTTCAATACCCTTTTTAATCATTACTTCTCTTGCAACGCGGACTAAAATGTCTTTAGCGACTTTAAGTTCGTTGACATGACCGATTAAAGGAATCATAACCCACGGTTTAACGGCAACGCCTTCACGTTTCAAGTCACAGCAAGCTTCAAAAATCGCTCTGACCTGCATTTCGTTGATTTCAGGATATGTTAATCCCAAACGGCAGCCTCTCAAGCCCATCATCGGGTTAGCTTCCGACAAGCCTTCAACAACATGAAGTAATTCTTCTTTTTCTTTGTAATCTTTGCCGAGAGCTTTCAATGTCGCAACTTCAGCGATTAAATCTTCCTTAGAAGGTAAAAATTCGTGAAGCGGCGGGTCTAAAAGTCTTACGGTCAAAGGTTTGTCGCCCAATGCTTTGAACATTGCATAAAAGTCTGAATACTGCATCGGAAGAAGTTTATCCAAAGCTTCTTTTCTAGCCTCGGGAGTTCCTGCAATAATCATTTTTTGAACCCAGGGAAGTCTGTCAGGATCCATGAACATGTGTTCCGTTCTGCAAAGTCCGACACCTTCAGCACCGAATTTGAGAGCATTTTCGATATCTTTCGGCGTATCGGCGTTAGCTTCGACTTTCATTCTCTTAATTTCGTTAACCCAGCCGAAGAACGTATTCCAGTTGTCGTCAATTTTTGCTTCAACAAGTTCAACGGCACCTTCCATAACGATACCTTTACCGCCGTCAAGCGAGATAACGTCGTTTTTGCGATAAACAGTTCCGTCGCATCCTGTTAAAGTTTCGTTAGCCAAGTCGATTTTCAAATCTTCACAGCCTGAAACGCAGGGTTTGCCCATACCTTTAGCGACAACTGCTGCGTGAGAAGTTGCACCGCCTCTTAAAGTCAAAACACCTTGCGAAACAGCCATTCCGTGAATATCGTCAGGGCAAGTTTCAACACGGACAAGGATAACTTTTTCGCCTGCTTCGCCTCTTTGAGCTGCTTCTTCCGTATCGAATACTATTTTACCGACAGCAGCACCCGGAGATGCGTTTACACCGGTACAAATCTTGTGAGCCGATTCCATAGCTTTCGGGTCAAAGCAGGGTAAAAGAATTTGGTTTACCGTGTAAGGATCAACGAGCTGAATTGCTCTTTCCTTGTCGATTATGCCTTCTTTTTCCATTTCAACGGCAATTCTGATGGCTGCAGCAGCGGTTCTTTTACCGTTTCTTGTCTGCAAAATCCACAATTTACCTTTTTCTATCGTAAATTCCATATCCTGAACATCTTTGTAACCGAGTTCGAGTTTTTTTGCGATATCAACGTATTGTCTGTACAAATCAGGCATTTCGTTTTGTAATTCAGCAATCGGTTTGGGGGTTCTGATACCTGCAACAACGTCTTCACCTTGTGCGTTTGTCAGGTATTCGCCGTAGAACTTGTTTTCACCTGTTGCGGGGTTTCTTGTAAATGAAACACCTGTTGCACAATCGTCGCCCATGTTTCCGAATACCATCGTTTGTACGTTAACGGCAGTACCGTAGTTGTGGTCGATTTTATTCATATTTCTGTAAGCAACCGCACGAGGAATATTCCAGCTTCTGAATACTGCTTCAATCGCTTCTTGAAGCTGTACATAAGGATCTTGCGGGAATTCTTTACCCGTTACTTCTTTAATAACGTTTTTGTAAACGGGAATTAAAGATTTCCAGCCTTCTGCGGAAACTTTCGTATCTTCTTTGACTCCTTCGCGAGCTTTAACTTTTTCCACTTCGGATTCAAAGTATTTCTGTCTGTCCATATCCCACGCAACAGAGCCGAACATTGTCAAAAATCTTCTGTAAGAATCATAACAAAATCTCGGGTTGTTGGTTAATTTAATCATAGCTTCGACTGTTTCATCGTTCAAACCGAGGTTAAGAATTGTTTCCATCATACCCGGCATTGAAAGTCTTGCACCTGAACGAACTGAAACCAAAAGCGGATTTTGGCTGTCGCCGAATTTTTTACCTGTTTGGCTTTCAACATCTTTCAAAGCTGTTTTAACTTCATCCATCAAGCCTGCGGGCATTGTGTTACCGTGGTTGATGTAATCCATACAGGTTTCCGTTGTTATTGTTAATCCCGGAGGTACGGGTAGTCCTAAATTGGTCATTTCAGCAAGGTTTGCACCTTTTCCGCCAAGCAAATTACGCATATTTGCATTGCCTTCTCTGAATAACCATACGCGTTTTTCTGTCATAATTATTTTTCTCCTTTTCAAAGTAAAATTATACCTCTTGGAAAATAATAACATGAATATATATTAATGACGATTTATATAATATATTTCTTTATATTTATTCATATATGACAACAATAGAATTTTCGCCTTTTGGAAAATGAAAATTGTTCCACCCGTCATATTCTTAAAACTTCCACGGGTAATCTTTTGGGATTTTCCACCCGTTTTTCTTAATTAAATATGCACAATATGTACCCTTGACTAAACCGGCTGTACGACGTGAACAACTGGCTATTTTTGTTTCTTCGCTGTCATATAGGTTATTATATACATCAAATGCACTGTGCAAATCATCTCGATAAAAGTCAAATGTAAAACATTTTATACCGTCATCATTTTCATAGCTAGAACTATCCAATTCTCCTGATTTTAAGGATTTTTCAAAATCTGAAACATTCAAGTATAATGCGACTCCTTTCCCATGAAATGACAAAACAGTTCCGTCAGGAAAATACAGATTACAAGCTTCTAATCCGGTTGAAGTTCGGATTGTATTAACTTTCACTACACGCACATAATTTTTCAGATATTTATTATACCAGTTGAGTGCATCAATTGTACCTTCTGCACATTTTTCCGTTTCTTCATCCAAATTACAACTATATCCCAACGTATCCCATGTCTTAAATTCTCCATTTTCAACTTCCGATAGTTTTATTGCGTTATTCATCACACTGTAAAACTTTGCCAGTTTTGTTTCAACTACATGTCTTTTATAACTTTGCACAAGTGTCGGCAAAGTCATCGCCGCAACAACGCCGATAATTCCGAGGGTGATTAGAACCTCCGCCAGAGTGAAGGCGGCTCTACGTGAAAAGTGAGAAGTGAAAGGTGAGAGGTTCTTATCAGGTGCTAAAGCACCAAAACCACGCCTGAACCACACCATGTCATGCTGAACTTGTTTCAGCATCTGAGCCTTATCGGGTCTTACAGTCTTTCCGACCCCATTATTTTTAATCAAACTGTCATCCTGAACTTGGTTCAGGATCTTATCATTGTCGGGTCTCACAGTCTTTTTCAAAATTCTAGTGTTTTTAAATTTTTCTTTCATTTTTAGTTCCTTTCTTTTTTTATTAATTACTATTTATTGAAAATTATCACTATCCATGTCATTCCACAACATAACCTGTACAAAATGTCTGTTTGTAACGATAATGTATGTTTAAGATCCTGAAACAAGTTCAGGATGACATG
>CANPZB010000046.1 GCA_947588755.1 Candidatus Gastranaerophilales bacterium
TGTTTAAAACAACCCTCTCGAAAAAAGATACTTAATCTTTTTTCTCGGCAGAGTGCCACTTCGACGTATATTTTTTTAAATAGTATTCAGTTATCAATTTACGTGCGTCTACGCGGCGGATGTTGGGTCAAGCCCAACCCTCTCGGAAAAAGATACTTAATCTTTTTCCTCGGCAGAGTGCCACTTCGACGTATATTTTTTTAAATAGTATTCAGTTATCAATTTACGTGCGTCTACGCGGCGGATGTTGGGTCAAGCCCAACCCTCTCGGAAAAAGATACTCAATCTTTTTCCTCGGCAGAGTGCCACTTCGACGTATATTTTTTTTATAGGTATTCAGTTATCAATTTGCGTACGTCTGTGTGGCGGATGTTGTTTAAAACAACCCTCTCGAAAAAAGATACTTAATCTTTTTTCTCGGCAGAGTGCCACTTCGACGTATCGTATTTATATTATATACAAAAAATATTTTATGTAAATTTATTTTATTTTAATTTTTACAACAGCTTTCTTAACCTTTAGCGGGGCATTATCCGAAATCATTTGCGGGCGATGAGCCTCATAGGGATACAATATTACGAATTTCCCCGAAGATAAAATCAAACTGTTAACATTATCACAAGGATTTTCAAAAAACATCACATCTTTTTCGCTATCGTAATTTTCAGATACGGAAAGTGAATTTACGTTTGTAAAATCAAGTTTTTCTTTACCGTCAAGCATTATTTGTATATCAATGTATTTTTTATGTGCTTCAAAACGGCATTGGCTGAGGGGTTTTGTTGAATATTCATCTATATTAATAAAATTTTCGCCGTCAATATCAACCCGTCCGCAAGAGGTATTTTCAGTAATATTTTTTATGGAATTTATAATGTTTTTATCTATATTGTACTTGTCTATATTGGTTAAATCATCATAAATCATATTACTTCCTTAACGGTTTTTCATACATCATGCGGCAATCATGTTCAGCATTAACACATGTATTATGAGCTATAATAGTATCTGCATCATCTTGGTATGCTCGACAATACGTTGATGTAAGCGGTATATAATTTGACATACAGGCAGCCTGTTGAAATTCGGTACTTTTAGGTTCCATCCATCTAACAACCCTGTTACCGCTTGAATAATCATCGTATTGTACACTTACTTTTAGGGGTACACTGGAAGTAAAGGGGTCTAAAACATTAAGAGAAGCTTGACTACTTACATCTAAAGGAATTACTTTCCCTGAAAGAGTTATATAAAAGAGAAAAACGTCATCATTATAAGTAGAACTACCTGAATCTCCATCTATATCAGCAAAAACCAGATAACTTTGAACATCAGATATTTTTCCTTGTACAATTTCACTTGTACAGACATTATTATTAGAATAGGAGCATAAATAAGTAGAATAAGTAAAAGCACCACCACCTAATATTGGCTGTACAGGTTGTGCTCGTAAATTATACAATTTAATCCCGTTCTTTAACACAACATCAGGTTTTTTATCCGCAAAATAGCCGGCTGATTTTCCAATACTAAACGTATCTCCTTGACAAGTCTCATCCCCGTTTGTATTAACATTTTTTACAAATGCCTGACAGAACGTCGTACCATTTGAAGGTAAAGTAGCTTGAGTCGCCCCTTCGGCATTCTGAGCAAGTTGTGCTTCCGCAATTAAATTCCCGACAACCGTACGCAATGTATTAAATGCAGCATAATAAGTATATGCGGTTATTGACTGCATTTTATTTGATGTAATTTTTATGGTTATACTGCCGATAACGGCTATTATCAGCATGACAACCACGACTTCCGCCAATGTATATGCTTTTTTAATTTTACTAAACATCATTTTTAAATACCCTCATACTTTATTATACCCGCATTTTTATATTTATAAACATTTTACTGCGGTTTATTGCAATAAATTTAATAAACAAGTTCTTTTAGAGCTTTTTCATAATCCTCTTTATTAGGTGCTTTTCCATGCCAGCCCGCATTATTTTCCATAAAGCTTACACCTTTGCCTTTAACGGTATTGGCAATAATAGCGGCAGGTTTGTTATTTGCTTTTGCTTTTTCATAAGCATCATAAATCTGATTAATGTCGTGTCCGTCAATTTCCGTAACATCCCAACCGAAAGCTTTTATTTTATCGGCAAGCGGTTCCAGCGATTTAATATTTTCGGTACATCCGTCAATTTGAAGTCTGTTTCTGTCTATAATTGCGACAAGATTATCCAAACCCTGCTGAGCGGCATGCATAAAACCTTCCCACACATTGCCTTCCTGAAGTTCACCGTCACCTATAAGCACAAAAACATTTGCGGGGATTTTATCAAGTTTCAAGCCCCATGCCATACCGCAAGCCATTGAAAGCCCTTGCCCCAGTGAACCCGTTGCGGCATCCACCCCCGGACAAAAAGGTGCGGGATGTCCCTGTAATCTTGAACCAAAAAGCCTGAATGTCATTAATTCTTCCTCGGGAAAATACCCCAACTGAGATAATACACAGTACAGAGCCGATGAAGCATGACCTTTTGAAAGCACAAACCTGTCACGTTTTTCAAAATTTTTGTCATCTGACCATTTGGGACAAGTTTTCATGCATTTGTGAAATAAAACCGTAAGCAATTCCACCGCCGAAAGTGCACCGCCGATATGCCCCGACTGTGCATTATAAACCATTTTAACAATATTTAATCTTGATTCTTTACATAACTGTTCAATTTTTTCTTTTTCATTTTGTTCTAACATTTTTATCTCCGAATAATTTTTCATTAAAAACTCTTAAAATAAACAACGGTAATGCCGGAAATATCCTCTTAAATCTTTTAGGCTCTTTGACGGTGCGATATAACCATTCAAGTCCGAGTTTTCTGTATATAACCGGTGCTCTTTTAATAACTCCCGACCAAACATCAAAACTTCCGCCCACACCTATCATCAAGGTCTGCGGTAATTCTGTTTTCATTTTGTAAATAAATTCTTCCTGCTTCGGAGACCCCAGAGCAACAAGCAGTAAATCAGGTTTGGCGGATTTTAACCCGTTGATGATTTCTTCTTCGTCATCGTAATATCCGTCATGGGCAAATACAATGTTAATATCGGGAATTTGTAATTCTATATTTTGAATAGTTTTTTGCAGAATTTCGGACTTTGCACCGAGAAAAGCAACGGATTTACCGTTATATGCAAATTTTTCAATCAAATGTCTTGCAAATTCAACTCCCGCAATTCTGTCAACACTTTCACCGAGTATTTTTAGCCCTATTTTTACCCCTATACCGTCAGGAATAACAAGCTCCGCTTCGTTTACGATTTGTCTGAAATCCGAATTTTTAACGGCATTATTAATCATCTCGGGATTTAAAGTCACCACCTGACCGGAAATTCCCTCCGCGTACCTGACGGCATCTTCAAAAGTAAACGTATCGGCATAAACACCGCAAATATTTGCCCTTCTTCTTTCCATATATTAATTATAATCCATTTTTTCTTTTTAATCAATAATTTTTGCAAGTTTATACAAATAATCATCTTTTGCGGTCGTTTGAAGCCCTTTTGGAATAAAGTTTTCTTCAAATTTCATTACCGCATACCTGTCGGTCATGCCCGATATATAATCCGTAACAATTCTTTCGATACGTGATTCTTCACATATAGGTTTCAGCATTTCCGTATAAAGATAAAAAAGCCCCTTAATAACATTACGAGCCTTTTTCTCCTCGAGTTTTGCGGGAGAATCAGTATAAACATTCTCGAACATCCATTTTCTCAGCTTCGTAGTGTAATGCCAGCCTTCTTCACTCATGGAAACTTCGGGTTTGCCCGTTGAGTTAATAACAATTTCGTTAATCATTTTGTTAAGACGCTTGCTCTGTACCGACGAAAAATATTCAATACAGTCTTTCGGCAAATCAGACTCAACTATAATCCCCGCACGTATTGAATCTTCAATATCATGATTTATATATGCGACTTTGTCCGCAAGCTGTACAACCTGTGCCTCGGGAGTTAACGGTTTGTATCCCCACGTATGGGTCAAAATACCGTCAATGGTTTCTTTGCATAAGTTGAGTTTTTCCAGAACCTCAACCACCCTCACACTTTGGATGTTATGGTGAAAACCGCCCTTAACAAGTTCGTTCAAAACACCCTCTCCGCAATGCCCGAATGGTGTGTGTCCCAAATCATGACCGAGTGATATTGCTTCCGTTAAATCTTCGTTCAAATCCAATGCACGTGCTATCGTTCTGGCTATTTGCGAAACTTCTAAAGTATGAGTCAGTCGTGTTCTGAAATGGTCATCAAAAGGCGATAAAAATACCTGCGTTTTGTGTTTCAAACGTCTGAAAGCCTTTGAATGCAAAATTCTGTCTCTGTCACGCTGAAAATCAGTTCTCAAAGTGCATTCGTCCTCGGCATTTTTTCTGCCGGCAGAAAATCTGCTTTTTGTCGCATATTCACTCAAATTATTAATTTCACGCTGTTCAAGCTTATATTTGATGGTATCTGTTTGAAGCATATAAAAAACCCATAAATATTTTTCGCAAAATATTTATAACAAAAAAATACCTGAGAGTCTATAAACAGGTAAGTCTATTTTTATTAAAAAGAAATTTATTAAAAAAAATTTACAAATCTAAACAATTCTGAAATTTCATTGTTGACAGTAAAAAATGTTTGTTTTACTATAAATGAGCTTGGAAATATTTACGCTATCCGAAATATATGCCGCAAGGCATTTCAAGCAGTGTATTACAAAACAAAAAAAAGGAATACAAATGGCAAGCACTAAAAAAAGACAACGAATCAGAGTTTGTTTGAAAGCATACGACCATAAACTTATTGACGTATCTTCGGACAAAATCGTAGAAACAGCAAAAAGAACTGATGCTAAAGTCGCAGGCCCTATTCCTTTACCTACAAAAAGACGTATATATTGCGTTTTGCGTTCACCTCACGTAGATAAAAAATCCCGTGAACATTTTGAAATGAGAACCCATAAACGTATAATCGATATATACGAACCGACTCAACAAACTACCGAGGAGTTAAGCAGATTAGACTTACCCGCAGGTGTTGATATTGAAGTTAAGCTTTAATATCGGTTTTGAAAATTAAATAAGCATTATGCATATAATGTGAACTACTGCCGCCCTGACTAATCAACAGCAGCGACGGTCGGGATAATCCCGAAAAAAAGGTAAAGTAATAGTAGCGCTCGCAAGAGAAAACGGATTTTTCGTAAAAAACGTATGCAAAATACCGGTTTTTATCGCAAAATGTTCAGACTAAAAAACATTTTACGGCGACTAATCCACAAAAAGAAAGGTAAAAAATATGACACTAGGTGTAATAGGAAGAAAACTCGGAATGACTCAAATCTTTGACGAACAAGGTTTGGCTGTTCCCGTAACCGTAATTAAAGTAGATACAATGGTTGTAACTCAAGTGAAAACTGTTGAAAAAGACGGCTATAATGCTATTCAGGTCGGTACCGTTGCCGCTAAGGAAAAACACCTTTCCAAAGCACAAATCGGACACTTTAAGAAAAATAATCTCGAAAATTTCAGACATCTTCAGGAATTTAGAGTTGATAATCCTCAGGATTACAAAGTAGGCGACGAAATTAAATTATCGGTATTGGAAAATATCGAAAAAGTAGACGTTACGGGAAAATCAATAGGTAAAGGATTTCAAGGTACCGTAAAAAGATGGAACTTCGGCAGAGGTCCGATGGCACATGGTTCAAAAAACCACAGAGAACCGGGTTCTATCGGTGCAGGTACCACACCCAGCCGCGTTATTAAAGGAAAAAGAATGGCAGGGAATATGGGTAACGAAAGAGTTACAATTACTAAATTAAAATTAGTAAAAGTTGACTCCGATAACAATTTGGTTTTAATAAAAGGCTCGGTTCCGGGCTGCGAAGACAGATTGGTTACTATCGTACCCTCAAGAACAAAATGGAATTAACCGTAAACAGAATAAGTTTTAAAAATCCTGACTTGCCATATAAAACCGCAATGACGGAAAGAGGTAAGCAGTAAAAGTTAAAATAAAGGAAACAGAAAAATGTCAAAAGAAATATTAAGTACAAACGGAGAAAAATTAGGCGAAATCACTTTAAACGAAAAAGTTTTTGGTGTTGAACCGAATTTACACGTAATGCATTTAGCATTAAGAAGACAATTAAATAATGCCCGTCAAGGTTCAGCTTGTGCAAAAACCAGAGCTGAAGTGGCAGGCGGCGGAAGAAAGCCCTGGAAACAAAAAGGTACAGGCAGAGCAAGAGCTGGTTCTTTACGTTCACCCTTGTTTGCGGGCGGCGGTGTGATTTTCGGGCCGAAACCCAGAAGCTATGCGTTCAATATGCCGCAAAAAGCAAGAAAATTGGCTTTGAAATCCGCTCTGTCAGCAAAAACCGAACAAATGATTGTTGTTAAAGATTTTTCAACAATCGGCGAACCGAAAACAAAATTGATGGCAAATGCATTAAAATCACTTAATGTATCAGGTAAAATATTAGTTATCGCGGATATTAAAGCCGATGAAAACAAAAATCTTGAACTCGCTGCAAGAAATATTCCCAGCGTTAAGATTATTTTACCGTCAAATTTAAACGTAAAAGATTTACTTGAAGCTGATTTTGTTATAGTTACGGAATCCGCAGTAAACGATATAACTGAAAGGTTGCAATAATGAGTAAAAACAGAACAAATACGGAAAAATTATTTGATATAATCAAAAAACCTTTAATAACCGAAAAATCAGTAGGTGCAACAACTTTAGGTCAATACACTTTTGAAGTATCAAAAGATGCAACTAAAATTGAAATTGCACAAGCTATAGAACTGGCTTTTCCCGGCAGAAAGGTTAAAAAAGTAAGAACCGTTTATATGCCTTCTCATTCCAAGAGAATGGGATATAAATTCGGAAGAACGGACTCATCCAAAAAAGCCATCGTAACAATCGACGGCGAACCGATAGAAGAATTAATCGGTGCATAACCCCTCGGGTTAACGGGAATAAATTCCCGAAACAGGGCGTATATCGGCAAAACCGATTGGCACAAGTCCTGAATGTAATACAAAGCCAATAAAAGGAGAAAATTAAAATGGCAATCAGAAAAATAAATCCTACATCACCCGGACAAAGAGGAATGACCAAAAGTGATTATCAGGAACTTACAACATCAACTCCCGAAAAATCATTGTTAAAGTCATTAAAAAAGAATGCAGGCAGAAATAATACCGGAAGAATTACATGTCGTCACAAAGGCGGCGGCGTAAAAAGAGCTTACCGTGTAATAGACTTCAAACGCGAAAAGTTCGGAGTACCTGCAACCGTTAAAACTATTGAATATGACCCCAACAGAAATGTAAGAATTTCATTGGTGAATTACGCTGACGGAGAAAAAAGATATATTCTTACTCCGGAAGGCTTAAACATCGGTGACGTAATCGTATCCGGCCCCGAAGCACCGGTTCAGACAGGTAACGCAATACCTTTGGAATTGATACCTTTAGGAACGATAGTTCACAATATCGAACTTACTCCCGGACGCGGCGGAATTATGGTCAGAGCAGCGGGAAATGCGGCTCAGGTTATGGCAAAAGAAGGTAATTACGTTACAATTAAACTTCCTTCATCAGAAATGAGAATGGTAAGAAAAGAATGTATGGCTACAATCGGAGCATTAGGCAATTCCGAGTTTAAAAACCTTTCAATAGGTAAAGCCGGCAGAAAGCGTTATTTGGGCATCAGACCTACAGTACGCGGTGTTACAATGAACCCTTGTGATCACCCTCACGGCGGCGGCGAAGGTAAAACCGGTCCCGGCGGACATCCGAAAACACCCTGGGGCAAACCGGCTCTCGGATATAAAACACGTAAGAAAAATAAAGCTTCCGATAAGCTAATCGTAAGAAGAAGAAAAAAATAACAAATTAACACCGTAACTAAAACGCGGTAAATGACAAAAAATAACAAACCAAAAAGGAGAATAAATTAATGGCACGTTCATTAAAAAAAGGCCCGTATGTAGAAGAATCTCTACAAAAGAAAATAGATAAGATGAATGCAAACTCTGAAAAAAAGGTTATCAAAACCTGGTCAAGAGCATCTATGATTACACCGACAATGTTAAATCATACAATTGCAGTTCACAACGGGAAAACACATGTTCCTGTGTACATTACGGAACAAATGATAGGACACAAGCTGGGTGAATTTGCACCTACAAGATTATACAAAGGACACGCAGGTTCTGATAAAACCGCAAAACGTAAATAATCATAATAACGATAAGGAAACAAAACATGGAAGCTAAATCAAAACAAACAGATATTAAAATGACAGCAAGAAAACTTCGTCGTGTAATCAACGAAGTAAGAGGTAAGTCTGTCAACGAAGCTCAAGATATGTTACGTTTTATGCCTTATTTTGCAGCAAGAGTGGTAGAGAAGAATTTGAAAGCCGCTGTTGCAAATGCTCAGGAAAAATACGGCATAGGTGCCGATTCATTGAAGATTTCGGAAATCTTTGCAGATGAAAGCGTTACATACAAAAGAGCAAGAACAAGAGCACAAGGGCGTATGTACAAAAGACTGAAACGCACCTCGCACTTGACATTAAAAGTTAGTGATATTGTTAAAAAGTAGTAGTAAAAATAAAAGGTAAATAAAATGGGACAAAAAACACATCCAACAGGATTTAGAATAGGTATCATTCAACCTTGGGCAAGCACATGGTTTGCAAAGGTAAAGGAATACGGTCAATTTGTTGCAGAAGATGCAAAAATAAGAAAATACATTAAGAAAAAATTGTATACAGCCGGCATTTCCAAAATATTAATTTCAAGAAAAGCCCAAAATACAACCGTCACCGTAGTAACTGCAAAACCCGGTATAGTTGTAGGACGCGGCGGACAGGGTATTGACGACTTGAAAAAAGATGTTTCAAAATATCTTGGCAAACCCGTAGTAATTAATGTTGTAGAAGTTGCCAGAATAGATGCCGATGCTCAGCTTGTTGCAGAAGCAATTGCACAACAATTGGAAAAACGTGTAGCGTTTAGACGTGCAATGAAACAGGCAATGCAGCGTACAATGAGAGCCGGAGCACAAGGTATAAAAGTTATGGTATCAGGACGTTTGGGCGGTGCGGAAATTGCACGTTCGGAATGGGCAAAAGAAGGAAGAATACCGCTTCAAACATTACGTGCTGACGTTGATTACGGTTTTACCGAAGCCGATACCATAATGGGTAAAATAGGTGTTAAGGTTTGGATTTTCAAAGGCAACCTTATGCCCGGTGAAAAGGCAGATCAGAACGTTAAAGCAAAAAGCAGCAAGGAAAATATACCGGCTGCCGGTCGCAGAGGCAGAAGAAAAGCTATTGAAGCTGCCGAATAGAATTAAGTAAAATTAAAAAAGAGGAATAATATAATGTTACAGCCTAAAAAAACTAAATACCGCAAAATGATGAAAGGCAGAATGAAAGGTACCGAAACCAGAGGGACAAAACTTGAATTTGGTAGCTATGCATTGCAAGCCGTAGAACCCGGTTGGATTACCAGCCGTCAAATAGAAGCATCACGTCGTGCCATGACGCGTGAAATCAAACGTGGCGGTAACGTTTGGATAAAGATATTTCCGGATAAACCTATTACCGCAAAACCTGCTGAAACACGTATGGGTTCAGGTAAAGGTAATTTGGAATACTGGGTAGCAGTAGTAAAACCAAACAGAATTCTTTTCGAACTTGAATACTTCGACAGAGAAGTAGCAATTCATGCTTTGGAACTTGCAGCTCAAAAACTTCCTATTAAAGTTAAAGTAATAGAAAAAAATAAGTCGGAAGTATAATAGCCGATAACAAACAGAAGGAATACTAAAATGAAACTAAATGAAATGCGTGAAAAAACAGTAGATGAGTTGCAAAATGCTATTGTTGATTGGAAAAAAGATTTATTCAACTACAAAATGCAGCTTTCAACTCACAAGTTGGAAAATACAGCATTAATTTCCAAAACAAAAACTTTAATTGCTCAGGCAAAAACTGTTATAAAAGAAAAACAAGCATAGTCTTAAAGGCAAATTGAGAAAAATAATCTCAATTAACAAAACCAAGGAGAATAAAACATGCCAAAAAAAGAAAAACAAGGTGTAGTAATAAGCAGCAAAATGGATAAAACAATAGTAGTAAAAGTAGCTGATTATGAGCCGCACCCGAAGTACAAAAAAATTATGGAAACAAATAAAAACTACAAAGCACATGACGAAGGAAATGTATGCAGCGAAGGCGATGTGGTTAGAATTGTTGAATCACGTCCGATTTCAAGCGGCAAACGCTGGGTTTTGGCAGAAGTAGTAGAAAAAGCCCGTTAATGTGCTAACCCAAACATCATAATCGTAAAGGAAAAGAAAAATGATACAACAAGAAACTAGATTAGAAGTAGCAGATAATACAGGAGCAAAAGAACTTCTTTGCATACGTGTTATGGGAAGTTCAAACAAAAAATTTGCGGCTGTAGGCGATGAAATAGTAGCTACGGTCAAAGATGCAACCCCGAATATGGGTGTAAAAAAATCTGAAGTTGTCAGAGCGGTTGTAGTCAGAACAAAAGCGGATATAAAACGTAATGACGGTTCAGTAATAAGATTTGACGAAAATGCGGCCGTAATAATCAACAAAGACGGAAACCCTCGCGGAACACGTGTTTTCGGCCCTGTAGCCCGCGAATTAAGAGATAAAGGCTACATGAAAATTGTTTCCCTTGCACCGGAAGTTATTTAGTAAAAAGGACATCTCACAAGGGAAAAATAACAGGTTACGTCCGATAAAAGTTTATCGGTACCGTATAAAAAATGGAGAAAACTAAAAATGGCAGAAAAAAATAAAAAATTACACGTAAAAACCGGTGACAGAGTAATAGTTACTGCCGGCAAATCCAAAGGAACAATCGGAAACGTGAAAAAGGCAAATCCTTCTGACGGCAAAGTTATTGTTGAAGGTGCAAACATGGTAACAAAAGCACAGAAACCTCAACCAATGGCAGGTATTCAAGGCGGATTAATAAAACTTGAAGCACCGCTTGACGCTTCCAAGGTTATGGTGGTATGCCCTGCTTGCGAAAAACCGACAAGGATCAAACACAGTGTCGTTAACGGCAAAAAAGTACGTGTTTGTAAAAAATGTGGTGAACAATTAGATGTATAATTATACATATTGTATAATGTTATTACATCGCAGAATTAAGGAAATACGAAAATGGCAACAAAAACAAAAAGTTTAAAAACCAGATATCAGGAAGAAGTAATTCCTGCGTTAAAAGAAAAATTTAACTATAAGAACATCAATGAAGTTCCCAAATTGCACAAAATTGTGTTAAATATGGGTGTTGGAGAAGCTTCACACAACTCAAAAATAGCAGAATCAATAGAATCACAGTTAACTAAAATTGCAGGACAAAAATGTGTTGTAACCAAGGCTAAAAAATCTATAGCATCATACAAGTTAAGAGAAGGCATGCCCGTAGGTGCAATGGTTACATTACGCGGTGAAAGAATGTATGATTTCTTGCAAAAACTTAACTGTGTTGTTCTTCCGCGTATCAGAGACTTCCGCGGCATTAGCCCCAAGAGTTTTGACGGACGCGGCAATTACACATTAGGTTTAAAAGAACAGGCATTGTTCCCTGAAATAACCTATGAAGAAGTAGATTTAGTAAAAGGTATGAATGTTTCAATCATCACGACAGCTAAAACTGATGATGAAGCTAGAGAGTTATTGAGTTTACTCGGAATGCCTTTCAAGACAAAATAAATATAACAGATAAATAACAAAGGAGAAATTTCATGGCTAAAAAAGCGATGATAAACAAAGAACAAAAAAGAGCAAAATTAGCGGCAGCCGGCAAATATCCGTCTGTAAGACTTCATAACAGATGCAGTATTTGCGGACGTCCGCACGGATTTCACAGAGACTTCGGTCTTTGCAGAATTTGCTTGAGAAAAATGGCACATCAGGGATTACTTCCTGGTGTTACAAAAGCAAGCTGGTAAAACGTAAAAATTATTGTAATTATTTGTTCATTTAAAAAAGCCCGATATCGGGCTTTTTTAGTTATATTTGTTCGTATTCTGATACTTTTTTGAAATACAAAAGACATTAAGACACGAAAATTCTAAGATACTGAAATAAATTCAGCATGACAGAATTTTCGTGTCCTTGTTATCCATTTTTGTCAGAATAACACCATAACATGTCATCCTGAACTTGCGGATTTGTGGACGGACGGAGTGGTAACGAGTCCGGATAGCGAGCAGATTGAGCATACTGTGGCAAAGCCACAAATGCGAAACTCTGCGAGCGTGGAGCAAATCCAAGACGGTTTCAGGATCTTATTTCGTGGCATTGGTTCAGTATCTTAATTGCATGAAAGACCCGGAAATAAATTCAGGGTGACATGAAGGGTTTTGAATAACAAATAAAGAATAACAAACAGTAGTAAATAAAAAGAAAGGAACTAAAAAATGAAAGAAAAGATTAAAAACACAACAATTTTAGAAAAAACCGTGAGACCCGACAAGGCTAAGATCCTGAAACAAGTTCAGGATGACATGGAGAGGTTTTAGGGTGACATGAAGTATTTGGAGATGTAGCGTCATTGCGAGCGAACGCGAAGCAATCCCGCCAATTACTTTGCACGAAGTGCCGATACGGTCTTCTCACTTTTCACCTTTCACTTTTCACACCGTTTTAGTCGGTGCATTTGTGTTTGCCGTCCCAACTTAAATCATCACAATGCAGGTAGTCCAAGTTTTCATTGGAAATTACCCATCCGGCACAACTCCAACCGGTTGATGATTTTGGCAGGCAGGCATTCTCAAATGAAGACGGTGAAATTTGATATATTGCTTCTTCTGCTGACCCCATAGGAATTATACCGTATTTTGTCAAATTAAAAATAAAAACATCTTTGCCGTACTGATTAGGCTTTTTGCCTCCGTTAATATCTACCATATATTCTCCGCAAATATTTGCCAGTTGTTTTGAAGTACCTCTTACTAACGCACAATTATCAGAATATGCATAAGTACCAATAATCATCCCGTCGGCAAGCTGTGCCGCCCATCTTTGTTTGGATATAGGGTTAAATACTGCATTATTTGTTTTTGTTCCGTTTCTTTCATACAAATCATCAGACGGATGACATTTTTCCCCCGTGGTGCATATTTTAGTAAATTTCATGTGTGGAGCGATATATGAAATAAATACTTCCGAATCGCTGTTAGAAAATACCCAAGAGTCAGGAGTTCCGTATTCAGCAACTGCAAACTGATATGCTTGCTGAATTGCGGAATAGAATTTTTTTAACGCGGTAACAGTCGCCTTTTCCTGATATTTCTGAATAAGCGACGGCATAGTCATTGCCGCAACAACACCAATTATTCCGAGGGTGATTAACACTTCCGCTAAAGTGAACGCGGCTTTTTGTGAAAAGTGAAATGTGAGAAGTGAGAAGTTCTTATCGGGTGCTAAAGCACCAAAACAATACCTGAACCACCCCATGTCATCCTGAACTCGTTTCAGGATCTTACCATTTTCGGGTCTCACGGTTTTTTCTAAAATTGTTGTGTTTTTAATTTCTTTTTTCATGTTTTTTCCTTTCTTTTTTTTATTTATTACTTCTATAGTGTTATTCCAAATACCACCATGTCATGCTGAAATCATTTCAGGGTCTTTCGTACAATTAAGATACTGAACCAATGCCACGAAATAAGATCCTGAAACAAGTTCA
>CANPZB010000047.1 GCA_947588755.1 Candidatus Gastranaerophilales bacterium
GACCGTCGCAGAAATCAGTTTGCATAAAGTCACACTAAAGTCGTTAGAGAGTCAAGAGCCGGACTTCGTACGGTGGGAAATTAAAAACGATTATCCATGAAATGTTTAATTGCAGGTTTAGGGTTTCTTGAACCGTACCCCAACAATTTTATATTATTTGAGAGTTTATCCGAAGTAATTTTTGAGATTTACCGTCAATTTATTATTTCGGCAAAGTTTTTTGAGTTTTGCTATTGCTCTGTTTTCTATTTGCCTGATACGCTCTCTGGATACCCCGTATTGAGCACCGATATCGTCAAGAGTTTTTCTTACTCCCTGATTATCCAAGCCAAACCGCAATATAAGAACGTCTCGTTCTTTAGGACTTAGTTTATTCAGGATTTTTCTTATATCTTCAAAAAGATTTTCCTGAGAAACTTTGTTTTCAGGAGCTATTGTAGTTTCATCCACTATAAAATCGGCAATTTTAGATGAATCTTCCGATGAATTAGCAGGAGTTTCCATGCTTATGGTTGATTGTGCGGCTTTAACTATTTGAGTAAGTTTTGTTACGGGAACACCCAAACGATAAGCTATTTCCTGTTTTGTTGGCATGTGACCGAGTTCTGTCGTAAGGTCAAGTGTTGCACGTCTTATTTTCCCGAGTGATTCTATCATGTGGATAGGAAGCCTGATAATTCTTGCTTTGTCAGCTATTGCACGCGAAATTGACTGCTGTATCCACCATGTTGCATAGGTGGAAAATTTGTATCCCTTTGTATAATCAAATCTGCCTGCGGCTTTCATCAGTCCCATGTTGCCTTCCTGAATTAAATCAAGAAAAGACAAGCCTCTGCCTATATATTTTTTTGCAATACTTACAACAAGGCGAAGATTTGCATTAACAAGCAGGTTTTTTGAAAAATCGTCTTTTTCTTCATATATTTTTTTTGCAAGTTCAAGTTCTTGTTCGGCGGATAAAAGAGGTATTTTGCCGATTTGTTGAAGATAAATTCTTACGCTGTCGTCAGAGTTTACCGTTGATAAATTTTCCTGTATTTTCGGATCCTCAACCGATTCCAGAACCTGTTCACCCTCATCTTCGCTTTCCAATGCGTGAAAATCAACATTTTCTTCCGATATGTCTTCACTTATAAGACCGTATTTTTCTAACTCTTTTTTCATTTAAAATCTCTCTCGTTACAATAATACATTATAATTAATAAATTTTGCAACAGGGTAACAAATTAATTTTTTAATTTTTGTCTAAGAGTTTCAAATATTATAGCAGCAAGTGCATTTGAAACATTTAGGGAATTGAAATTATTTTGCATGGGGATTTTTACCGTAAAATCAGCCAGTTTTAAAAGTGATTTTGACACCCCTGCATGTTCTGCCCCCATGATTAATGCAAAATTCATATCGTGATATTTAATATCATAATAATTATCTTTTGCATTAGCATCTGCCGCAACTACCCACCAGTCTGAATTTTTTAATCTTTGAATTGCGTTAACGGGACTGTTGACTTTTATTATGGGGATATGATTTATTGCTCCGGCACTTGTTTTTTCGACCGTAGAATTTACCTGAACATTTCTTCTGGCAGGAATAATTATCGCTGAAACCCCTGCACAAACACATGTTCTGATAATTGCCCCGAGATTATGCGAATCCTCAATTCCGTCTAAAACAACTACACTGCGGTATGTTTCGGATTTTGCATTAATAAATTCATCTAAATCCATGTATTTTACGGGCGAAATTTGGGCAATTATGCCTTGATGATTGTATTGTGAATACGGTAAAAATTTCTCTTTCGCAACAAATTGGAATACTATACCGTATTCCCTTGCCAAATCCTTTATTTGGGTTAACTTTTGGTCGCTGTGAATATTTTTTGATATAAGTATTTTGTTTATTTCGCGATTATTGGCTATTAATGCTTCAAGTATTGAATTTTTGCCGTATATAATACCCGTATCCTGCATTATTTTACTCCCGATGCCGAAACTTCAAGCATGCTGTTAATACATTTTAATGCTTTTTTTGATATTTCTTCGTCTACATTAATTTCATGTTCTTCATGTAAAAGCGAATTGTAAATATCTGCCAAGGTATGCCATTTCATATTCGGGCAAATAATATCTTCTCTCACGAGTATAAACTCTTTTTCGGGATAATCTCTTTGAAGTCTGTCCGTTACACCTTTTTCCGTCGCAATTATAAATTGTTTATGATTACTTTCCGCCGCAAACTTCATTATTCCGGTTGTTGAACCCACATAATCCGCAAGTTTTGTTACTTCCTGATGACATTCGGGATGTGCCAGAACAAGTGCTTCGGGATATTTTTCACGCATTTGAATAATATCATCCGGTCTTATCTGTAAGTGTGTAGGACAAAAACCGGGATATGTTATTACTTTTGTCGTTTTTAATTTTGTTTCCACCCATTTGCCTAAATATGTATCAGGCAAAAATAAAACTTTTGCGGCATGCAAACTTTCCACTATTCTTAAGGCATTGGAACTTGTACAGCATATATCACATTCTGATTTAACTTCTGCGGTTGAATTGATATAACATACGGAAGGTATATTTTCATTTTGTTTTTTAAATTCTCTAAGCTGGTTAAGACTAATCATATCAGCCATTCTGCAGCCTGATTCAAGTCTGGGCAAAAGAACTTTTTTGTCGGGACAAATAATTTTTGCAGTCTGTGCCATGAAATAAACTCCCGCAAATAAAATAATATCCGCATCGGTTTTTGAAGCCATTTGACTTAAATAAAGCGAATCACCAACGAAATCAGCAACTTCATCAATTTCCATGTTTTGATAGCAATGGGCAAGAATTATTGCATTTTTATCTTGTTTCAGCTTATTTATTTTGTCGATAATTTCTTTCATCAACGGGGTTCTCCTGATTTTGTGTAAATTTATGTAAATATTTTTATGTTTATGTTATATAATGTATAATAAAAATATAAGCTAGTAAATAGAAGAATAAGAATAAGTTATGGATTTAAGTAATATTTTATCACAATTAGGTGTTGGGAGCAGACAGACGGTATATTTATCCGTCACACCGGGCATAGGTTTGGAACTTATAGAGTTGGATTCGGCTTCGCGTACCGTAAAGAATTATTCTTTCAGACCGTTAGAATATAATGAAGCATTAAGAGAAATATCTGATTTTGATGCTTTTAAAAATGCGTTAACTGAATTGCTTGAAGAATTTAAACTAAACCCTAAAAATACAAGTATTGTATTAAATATTCCGATGGTATTTTTTGCAAATAAAGAATTACCTTTACTCTTGGGAGATGATGCCGTAACGGAAGCATTGACTTCGGAAGTTGAACAATCATATATTTTCAGAAGGTCGGAACCCGTTATCAGCTGGACGGAAGCAATAGGTTCAAGCTCCAATAATGATACAAGACGCTTATTATTTACTGCCGTTCAACAAAATATTCTTGACGGTATAAAGGCTGTTTTTGATGAACTTGGCTTATCTCTTGCCGGAGTGGAAATGTCTTTGACATCAGTTTTAAAAGCACTTGCATTTTCCGGGAATGCAGATGATGTAATGAAAGACAATGTTATCTGGAACCTGATGCTTGTTAATCAAAACGGATATTCAATAACATCACTTTCTGGTAAGAAAATTGTGGATTACTACGAAGAACCTTTGCCGATAAGGTCGTTGGAAAATGATGAAATTTACAATGCGATTAACGCTTCGGCTCAAATCACACTGATGAGTTATCCGGCATCTTATTTGTACATAGTTTCCGAAACAGATTTGGTTAGTGCCGAAATTTTATCCAACAGAGTTCAAATCGACGGTACGGTTAAATTTCTTGAAAATAATCAGTTTAAAAAACAAAATATTATTCCGGTAAGTCTTGAAATTCTTGAAGATATGGCCGGTAAGGTTTCGCTTGAAGCAATCGGTATTGCCGCCGGTAATATGGTGAATTTACCTGTAAAATTTAATTTTATTTCTACCGGAGGTGCTTCTGAGGATGATATAAATGAAATCGTTCCCGTAAAAATCGGCGACAAGGTTATTGAATTGACTCCTCTTTCCGCACGTAATATTGCATTGGCAATATCAGCCGTCGTATTAATACCGATACTTGCACTGAATGTTTTTATGCCTATGGTACAAAAACACAAACAGCAAGCACTGGATGACCTTAATGCACGCATTCAAACCGTTGAAGCGGAAATAAATAAATTAAGTTCGGAACAAAATAAACTTAATAACTTTGACGTAAATAACGAAATAAAAAAAGTTCTTAAAAATAACCGCATAAAATTAATGTCATATTCCGCTCTTGGAGATTCCGTACCCAAAAATCTTTGGATTACATATTTCGTCGCAAAAGATGACGGAAAAATTGACATTAAAGGTGAGTCAAAAAATGTGGAAAATGTATACAGATTTTTCCGTAATATGCGTGATTCTATAGTTGATACAAAGTTAATGCTTTATAAATTGGAATTGGAAACAGGTTCTGTTGATGAAGCGGTAGAAACTTCGGGCAGTGTTAACTACGGTTTTGAAATAACAAATATCTCAAAATCCGAACTTGAACCAAAACCCGAAACCGAAAAATCCGAGGGCGATAATGCTCAACAACAGCAGGAAAATAATCAACCTCAGGAAGAAAATAAATCCGGAGGTGATATGTTCAACGGTAAACCTCTATTAAACTTAGGAAATAAATAGGTAAAAAATAAATATGGAAGAACTAAGCGTATATTTTAAAAAATTCAAAATTGCAACTACTATACTGGTTATTACCTTGATAATTCTTATTTTCATGATAACCCGTCTGGTACCTACAATTCAAAAAATTGTTGAAATTCAAAATGAACACAAATCAAGAACGGTTGTTTTGAATGATAATGAACGAAAACTTATGGATTTAAAACTTGCTTCACAAAAGCATGAGGAAGAAGAAAATAACTTCCTTAAAATATTTTTTAAACCTATAGAGCCGAGTCTTGACACCGAAAGTGCGATGTCTGACGAATTCGGCGAAATATTGCAATTAATGCGTGAAAATAAAGTCAAAGCCCGTTCGATTAAATACGAATATGACCCGCAGGATGACAATTTCGTAAAAAATGCAGGACAACGATACAGTGCTTGCAGACTTGATATGGAAATGGTTGCAAATTATCAGCAATTTGAAAATTTCCTCAAAGATTTATACAAACATGAGCATTTTCTGGAAATTTCCAAAGTTGAAGTTGTTCCTTACCAAAAAAATAAAAAAATCTTGCTGATTAATGCACAAATTAAATTGTATTCTCAAAAGGATCCTTCCCAGGTACAGGAAGAACCTGCAGCACAAACTACACCTGATGCAACGGAACAACCGCCTGCCGATGGAGCAGCGGCACCAAATAACGGAACAATGCCGGCTCAGGATGGTGCAGCACCTTCTCCGACTTCCGGTGCTCCTGAAGCACCCGCTGCCGATGAATTTTAATTTCTATTCAAACAGTTTATAATTTATTCCGAATAATGCTGTTTTGTTTTTCAAACAAGTTGTACAGTATCCTGTTTCTATAGTGTTTTTTTCTGAAAAATCCTTGAAATCGGAACCGCATCTGCCTCTGTGGTCATTTGCCAGAAAAGGACATGTATAAACCCCTTTGGCTGTTAAAATTCTCCCGTATTCGCAATCAAGACTCTGCCATTGCAAATCAAAATCCTCACTGCAATTATTTTTATCGTAGTATTCATTTATTGCAAAGTTATGTTCTTCCGCTTCGAAATCAAGTTTCATACAAAGTTTTTTGAATTCATTAATTAAAACTGTTTTATCTTCTTTGTAATAGTTTGTTATGTTTAATATCGGGTTAAATCCGTATTTTACAAGGCTTTTTATGGCATGCAGGACTTGTCTGTAAGAACCTCTGCCGCGAATGTCATCGCTTTTTACCTCGTTATAATGGTCTATACTGAGTTTGAAGATTATTTCATAATTACTTTCATCTTCAACCCGTTTCAAAAATCTGGCTTTTTTTTCGTTAATAAAAGTTCCGTTTGTGAATATGCATACATTGCTTCTTTTCAAACACAACCTTAAAATACTGTTAAAATCGGGGTGTGTCATAGGTTCGGCACCTGTAAGATATATGCATTTTAATTCGCGATTTTTGGTATCGACTAATGCATTTTTTACCAAATCCACCGATATAAAGTCTTTGACGTTCTTACTCAGGGGAAAATCTATGTAACAATGTCTGCAATGCTGATTACAATTCTTAGCGGTTAACTCAATAAAAAGGTTATTAAATGCCTTAAGATTACATACCGTTGATTGACAAATTCCTGTACTCATAATTTAAACTCCTTCAAGCTGATTTCAAAATAATTTTAAATATTTCAAGCTTGAATATAAATTAATCAATAAGGCTATAAATTTGTAAATTTATTATCTTTATCAGTTAATCTTTCGGGTTAAAAAAATCAGGAGGTTTTTTGTCGGAAAGCCATTTGCTCATTATAAATTGTTCATAACTTAAAGCAAAATTATATAATGCTTTCACAAGTACTCTGCCGCTTGGTGATTTTCCCGTTATCATAAAATCGCCTGATTTATTTTCGGCAAGCATAATTTCTTTATGAACGATTTTGTCTGCATGATTTTTAGGGTTTTTATTTATGACAATTTTAATCCATTCGCAGAGTAATTTAGTTGCGGTGGTATTATTGTTTATAATATCATCATCTTTCTGTTGAATATATTTTGAAAATTCTTTTAATATCATTATTCCTCAAAAGGTGTTGAACAGGCGAGACAACTTATGTCGTTTATGCCTGCGTTTTTTAACTCTTTAATCATTTCTTCAAAAGTTGAACCGGTAGTGCAAATATCGTCAATAAGAAGCAATTTTTTCCCGTTATATTGAGTTTTGTCAACGGCAAATGCTCCGGAAAGATTTTTGCTGCGTTCTTTCTTAGATAATTTATACTGCGGCTTTGTATCTTTAATTCTGGTTATTAACCTGTAATTAACAGTATATCCCGAAAGTTTGCAAAATTCTTCCGCTGTCAGGTTCATGTGGTTATATTTTCGTTTTTTCTCTCTTGCCTTAAATATCGGTACGGGAACAATTTCGTAATCATTTGTTTTATCAATTTTTTGCCAGTAATCATACATGAATTTTGCCATATAGAAAGCCAAATCCTTTTGTTTATGATACTTTAACCCGCGTATAAGTTTTTGTAAATTCTTGTTGTAAACGCCTGCACAAAAAACATTACAGCGGTCAATTGTTCTGTTGACTTTTACGGGCAAATATTCCAAAGTATCGTAACACTTTGAACACATTTTTACGGCTTCTTTTGAACTTCTGCAAAAATAGCATTTTTTCTTATAAACCCAGTCGAGTAAACTTTCTATTATCGTCAACATAATTAACCATATATTAAACGGTCAAACAGTTTTTTCAAACAGCTTCTTTTTCCCTTAAGTTCTTCATTTTCTTTTTCGAGTTCTATAATTTCCGAACCTATCGTAGAATATACTTCTTTAAGTATATCGGCACTTCTTTCTGCTTCAGTAGTATATTCGGCACGTATTTTTTCCAGTTCGCCCTTATCCAAAAACTTTCCGCCGCAAGCATAACATTCATCTACCTGAATTTGTTTTTTAATACTGCTGAAATTTTTTGTCATTCTTGCACCGCATACGGGACATGTACGCGGTAAACTTTCATCTGTTTCAATAAAATGTTTGCCTTCCAATGCTTCAACTATCTTATCAATATTTTCATGCGGTTCATCGAAGAATTGAAATTCTCTGTTGTCAAAATATATTCCGCCGCACCCGTTTAAGCAAATATCAATATTGATACCCTGCTCGGGAATAAAAACTTTTACCATTTCATTTTGGCATGCGGGACACTTTATAGTTTTGAAATTATCAGCCATATAACACCTCTCTTTTTAAATTATTCTAACATACCGAGTCGGTGTTTGTCTATACATTCTTTATATTAATCTTAAAAAAAAAATGTCATTGTAAAACGCCGGTCGATTTGATGATTTTTAACAGGGAGTTTGATTATTCAAATTACTCTTTTCAATGCAGGCATAACCACATATAAATTGTGAATTACTCAATTAACTACAATTAATTTTTATAAGTCGATTCTTATTGTTTTATCTAATGCTTAACTATTCCTTCGATTTGTTGTTTTATTTTTTCTTCATAATCGTCATCACAAGGACAGCAATCAATGAATTTGAATGAAATATTTATATTTTTATCTGCATTTTCTTTGGGCAAGGGTATTGTTAGCCGATTTAAATCGTCTTTTGTATCATTATATTTTGGATATAACAGAACAACCTCATTGCACCCGAGGCTTTGAGCATAAGTTATACATTGATAAATATCGGCATTAGATATATCCGAATATTTTGAAATTTGTTTGTATTTTATATCTATAATTTTTTCTATTTTATTTTCTTTCTCAATTATTAAATCGGGTTTAATTTTAAATTTATTGTTTTTATCCAGATAAGATTCTTTTTGTGCTTCAATAGTAAATTCTTTTATTTTTTCTTTTGCAAAATTACTTATAAAGTCCTCAAAGAGCCTATCGGTTTTAATTAAGAACGTAAAATTATTGTCTTCGCCCGAATTGTCAAAAATTACGGAATTTTTTAAAAATAGCTTACAAAAATCCAAAACAATATTAAAATCTTCCATAAACCTGTTTATATATACACTTTTGCAGGTTTCATAACTGCATACAACATCATCCGCTTCATCAAGAGCTGAAATAATTTTATACAAATAATTTTGATTTATTCTGTTATTTGTTGCATTATAAAGTGATTTTGCCGTGTATTTTATTATTTGATTGAATTTATTATTAATTTCAAAAGAATCATATGTACAGTTAAATTTATGAGCTTTACCCGACCACATATTTTTTATGTATTGATTAAAATTTAATCTGCCTTTTAAAAATGATGTATCTTCACTAATTTCTTCATAGTGCTGATATATTGAAGTTGAAAGTAAATCGGAAGTATATTTAGCAAATATAAAAATTAAATATTCAAAAAAACTGCAGTTTTCTATTTCTGATAAATCACTTTCAAATTTTGGCATAAGTATATTATCAGAGTATTGAAGCCATAAGAAAAGCATTTTGTTTATTTTAGCGCAATCTTGTTCATCCTTGCATATTTTAGGATATAAATTAAACTCATGGTTTTTGAATTTAATAAATCCAACATAGCCTTTAGGCTTTATTTTAAACCCGTCAAAGAAGATAAACGGCTGTTTTTTTGAAATATCTTCATCGTTTTCATCATCGGATAAATTGTTATACCAAGTATTCGGGTATATTTCTTTTTGTACTTCCTTATACTCTGCCCACACATCATCAAGATATTTCTTAAATTCGCACAGTAAATTTTCATCTTCATTATTTTCTTTACAAAACTCTGAAGATAAATCATACATTGGCTTTTGGTATTCATATAAAATTGCCATTATGAATTATTCCCCGAGGTTTTTTGTTCATCAGAAGGATTGAGCTTTCGTTCTGCTTTATCTACCTGCAAATAGAAATACTCATCTTTTTTGCCCTCTACTTCGTAGTCTGAATCATAAGTTAAAACATAATCGCAAGAATCCAATATACCCTTTACTTCGTCGACTTTTCCGTTAAAGTATTCCATTAAAAGAGGGATAACATTTTTATTTAATATATCCTTTAAATCTTTTTTCTCTTTTCCTATGAAATATGAATGCCCTATTAAATAATCGGCATTGTTGTTTTTCTCTTTAAGGATTTTCGTGTTTAATTTTTTTAAAAATTCCTTGAGGTCTCCATCTGTAATAGTGTTAATATCAGGATACATCGGAATAAATTCAAAACGTCGTCTTAAAGCAACGTCAAGCAAAGCAAGCGATTTATCTGCAGTATTCATTGTCCCTATTATGTATAAGTTATTAGGAACATAGAACGGGTCATTAGAATATGGAAGAGTAACTTCTATTGTATGGTATTCTCGAGTTTCATCCCCTGTAACATTTTCTCTTTTATCCGGTTCAATTAAGGTAATTAATTCGCCAAAGATTTTAGAAATATTACCACGATTGATTTCGTCTATGACAAGAACAAATTTTTTATCGGGATTTTTACGAGCATTTATACACATTTTTTTAAATATGCCGTCATGATATTCAAATTGAATATCTCTTTCGTTTTTCTCATTATTTTTTATAACGGGTCTTATTCCCTCAACAAATTCTTCATAAGCATAAGATTGATGAAAGGTAGCAAATTCTAATCAACCTTGTTTTTTAAACTCGGCAAATTGATACTTTAAATCTTCATAAGTTTTATTGCCAGCTTCATATTGCATATATAATTTTTCATCTAAAATTTTTATGGCTTCAACAATGGTATTATAAGTTTTTCCCGTTCCAGGAGGGCCGTATAATATTTGGTTTAAAGCAGGTTTTTCCGATTCGGGTTTACTCCCACCTGTTCCTTTTTCTGAAAAATCTATACCGTATTCTGTACGTCCGGGAATATTTTCGATAATTTTTTTTGCAACTTTTGAATTAAATTGCATTTTGTCGTCATCGTAACCGGTTTTCTTTAATTCTAAAAGTTTTCTCATTACCATTTTTACGGGATATTCTCCCCGTTCTCCATGTTTATCCTGTACCCAAAATTCATTATCAGGTTCAGCGTCATATTTTTTGTCCCATCCTTCTTTATCCAATATATTTCTTGCCTCTTTATAATCCTCTAAAGTAACTTCTCCAAGCATTTTTTTTAGCCTTATACCTTTTTTAGCCATTTTGTATCCTCTTTTCTATTTTACTTTTCTAACTGTTTATTTAATACCTGTTTTAGCATTTCAATGTATTCTTTCTTTAAAGTGTTAGGTGAAAGAATTTTAACATCTTCTTTCTAGCTTGAATTCCAATACATACCTAGTTTGAGTAATAGCTTTTTCAAATTAAAGCTAACCAATATTTTTATTATTCAATTTTTTTATGAATATTGGCTTTCAAACTTTACGAATTTATATTAATTCTTTTTTAATCAGATTTCAAGTAGTTTGAGCCGGAGAATTTTCCACAATATTATTTTTAAGATATATTTAACTTGTTTGAGAAAGCCAGTTTATAAAATTTATAATTTTGCATATAATATATTTTTTAAAATTAATATTTATTTTCATGCTACAATTGTGTATTAGTTGTGAGGTATGAATGAATTTAAAAAATTTATCTTAATGTAATATTTGTACAAAATATATTACACCTGCAATTGTCAAAGCAGGGTGGGATAAAAACTCACAAATAAGAGAAGAAGTTACATTTACTAATGGTAAAGTAATTTTTAGAGGTTGGGAAAATCCAAATAATCATAATCAAGGATATGGACAATATATAAAAATAGACCATGGCAATGGGCTTATTAGTATTTACGGACACTTAAATAAAATTTTAGTAGCTGACAAGCAGACTGTAACTCAAGGGCAACAAATAGGCTTATCGGGAAGTACCGGGAATTCATCAGGTCCGCATTTACATTTTGGGATAATGAAAAATGGTATTTATGTAAATCCTATTCAGTATATTGGGAGTTATTAACATCTTCCGGATACATAATTTTTCTCAGTGTTGTACACTTTTCTTCAATATCGGCGTATCTTACATCCATATAATTTACGAGTTCGGTTATTTTATCCAAATTGCTTATATTGTATTTTTTTAATATCGGAACAATAAATTCCGCTAAAGTAGGGTAAAAATCCGTAGCAGGTGTTTGCCCTATATCGGTATATTTTTTTGTTGTGTCTATTAATTTTACATAAAGCCAAAAAACAGGAGTTTCTAATGCTCTTGTATAACTTTCGAATTTTGTATAATTTTCGGTTGAAAAATCACTTTCATTAAATATTGTGCTATAAAGGTCAATTGCATTATTATAATCAACATCAATTTCTTTTTTACATTTAGCACACTCATTATTAATTAATGTTTCAATTTCGGCTTTATATTTGGCTTGTAATTCGGGTGAATTATCAAAAGTAATTTCTTCTTTTGGCTCTGCTATATTGACATTAGGTTCTTCTTTAACTTGTTCCTGCCGAGTTTTATTAAATTGGTTGAAAACATAAACTACACCATAACCAAAATATGTCAGAAAATTTAATGTACAGTAAATAACAATATAAGTCACAATAATAATACAAATCCAATAAGAAATTGCATTTTTGTTTTTCCAGTTTTCAAAAAATCTATTCATATATACTCCTTTGGAATAATTAAACATCAAATCCCAACCGATTTCAAGAAGGATAAAAAACTAGATGATCATTTAAGGCATTATAGCAAAATTCTTATTTTTTGTATATAATTAAAGGTAAGTTTACAAGGTCTTTTCAACAAAAAAATAGTGCAAATAATAAAACAAAGAAGTTACATTCAAAAACAGGGATATATAAAATGTATAAACCACCGTTTGAGATTACATCAAAAATAATTGAACTTATCTCCAATATTTCAGAAAAAATCGGAGAAGTAAATTATCTGCAAAATAGTCCTTATCATATTCAATTGCGAAAAGAAAATAGAATTAAAACCATTCATTCGTCTTTAGCTATTGAAAACAACAGTTTAAGTCTTAAGCAAATAACGGATATTATTGACGGTAAACGCATTTTAGGCAACCCGAATGAAATAAAAGAAGTAAAAAATTCTATTCAGGCTTATGATTTGCTTTTATCTCTAAACCCTTATAGCGAAAAAGATTTATTGAAAGCTCATAAACTTATGATGCAGGATTTAGTTGAAAGAAACGGCAAATACAGAATAGATGGTGTCGGAATATTTGACGGTGAAAAGGTTGTTCATATGGCTCCGCCTGCTAATAGAGCCCCCGAGCTTATGGGGAATTTATTTGAATGGCTTAAAACAAGTGACGTTCACCCGCTTATAAAAAGCTGCGTTTTTCATTATGAATTTGAATTTATCCACCCGTTTCAAGACGGGAACGGCAGAATGGGACGTCTGTGGCAAACTGTGATTTTAAAGGAATGGAAAGAAATTTTTGCGTGGTTACCGGTTGAAACTTTAATCAAAGAAAATCAAAAAGAATATTATAAAGTCCTCAAAACAAGTGATAGCGAAGCAAACAGCACAAAATTTATAGAATTTATGCTTTCTTTAATTTTGAATACGATAGAAGAAATTATTGAATCAGAAAAAAGGGTTACTCAAAAGGTTACTGTAAAAGTTACTGTAAATCAGCAAAAAATTATTGATGCAATTAAGGTTAATCCGTACATAACACAAGAAGAACTTGCCGATATTGTTGGAATTGCAAGAAAAAATATTATTGCAAATATGAAAAAACTCCAAGAAAACGGATTAATAAAACGTATCGGTGCCGACAAAAACGGATATTGGCAAGTAGAAGAATAACTCCTTTAGATAATAAAAATCTAAATGCTTTCTTTGCTTTTTCAGGCTAATATGTTTCCCGACATAAGGAGGAAATATGAAAGAAGTTAGCGGATACAATATTAGTGAGCAGGAATTCATGAAAGTTAGCAAGTGGGCAGAGGATGTGTATAATATAGCCGTAATTGTTGATTACTTTGTCGGTAATCAGCCGGAAA